>JAZQWD010000001.1:0-10509 GCA_045632165.1 Acutalibacteraceae bacterium
CTTCGCGGCAAGGGTGACAGCGGTGTTAATGGCGGTCCTTCGGGTGATTTGCGTGTTAACGTTAACGTACGTCCTCACCCAATTTTCCACCGCAGCGGATATGACGTTTTTTGTGAGGTTCCCATAACCTTTGTTGAGGCGGCTTTAGGTGCTGATATTACTGTGCCCACACTTGACGGTAAGGTTAAGTTTACAATTCACGAAGGCACACAGCCGGGCGATGAATTTAAACTTAAAGGCAAGGGTATACAACGTCTTAATTATTCCGGCAAGGGCGACCAGTACGTTAAAATTGTGGTTGAAATTCCCAAGAACTTATCACGCGAGCAAAAGGAAATTTTGAAGAATTTCCAAAACACTTCAAGTGAAAAGAATTATAAAACCCAAAAAAGCTTTATGGATAAAATTAAAGATTTTTTTGATTAAAATTAAAAGCATCTTCCGTTGGAAGATGCTTTTTGTTATTTAGTAAGCTTTTTTAAATCTTCGTTAGAGCCAAGCACTAAAAGGTGCTCATTTTCTTTGAAGATATAATTCGTATTGAAAGGCACGATTTTATCACCGCTTTTATAAGCAATTATATTTATATTATACTTGTTGCGTATAGCAAGCTGAATAGCGTTTTTGCCGTGCCATTTTTTCGGCGCTTCAATTTCAAAAATAAAGTAATTATCTGCAAGGTTTATATAATCAAATACGTTTTGCGAACATTCAACACCAGCAATTTTACTGCAAATATCACGTTCGGGGTAAATTATACGGTCGGCACCGCTACGAAGTAAGAATTTTTCTTCAATATCGCGGTTGGCGGTACTGTAAACCTTTTTTGCACCAAGCTCTTTAAGTAAATCGGTAATTTCAAGGCAGGCCTGAAAATAATCTTCAATACAAACAAAGCAAACGTCAAAATCTTCAACGCCAAGCCCTTGTAAAACGGTGCGATTTGTGCAGTCGCAAACAGGGGTTGAAACAACGTTTTTAAAGGCGGTTTTTAAACCTTCAACCTTTGCTTCATTAATATCAACTGCCATAATTTCACAGCTTTTTTTGTCAAGCTCGGCAACGAGGTGATGCCCTAGCGAGCCCATACCTATAATTAAAAATGATTTCATATTTTTTCTCCTTTAGCCAACTGTTATTGATTCTGCAGGGTAGGAAATAGGCGGATTAACTCGTTTTTCAAATAACGCGCTTGCAAATGAAACACTGCCAACTCTACCGCAAAACATTAAGAATATAAGCGTGATTTTAGAAACAGCCGAAAGTGAAGTGGTTACATCTGCCGTCAAACCAACGGTGCTCATTGCCGAAACGGTTTCAAGCAATGCGTCAGATAATGAAATATTATCAACACCACAGATAATAAGTGTGGCGCAAATAATTAACGTAAGGTTAATAGTAATAATTAAAATTGCTTTTTTAAGAAATTCGGTCTTAATGGTTTTGCCAAAAACTGCAACCCCCTCATTACCGCGAATGGTAGAAAACGCAAATGCAATTATAACGAATACTGAAGTGGTTTTAACACCGCCTGCGGTTGAGCCGGAGCTACCGCCGATAAACATAAGAAAAATTGTAAGCAGCACCGATGATGGGGAAAGTGTAGCCATATCAATACTGTTAAAGCCGGCAGTACGGGGTGAAACCGATGCAAAAAACGCGTTCAAAAGCTTTTCACCAAAGGGCATATCCTTTAAAAGATTGTTGTATTCAAAAATAAAGAAAAGTACAGTGCCTGCAATTAAAAGAACACCCGATACTGTCAGAACAATTTTGCTGTGCAGATTAAGCTTTTTTAAGTTAAAACGTTTAACCGAAATATCATCCCATACCAAAAAGCCCAAGCTACCAATGATAATAAGTGCGGATATTGTTAGAATAACAATATAATCACCGCTAAAGTCCATAAGCGAAACAAAGGGGGTATTTTCACCTAAAAGGTCAAAGCCCGCATTACAAAAGGCAGAAATCGAATGGAATACTGCAAAATAAATACCTTTAGCCATGCCGAAGCGTGTAATAAAGCTTATTGATAAAAGCGCTGCACCAACACCCTCAAATAAAAATGTGCCAAATATAATTTTTTTAATAAGACCCGAAAAATTATTAAGGCGGGTGGTGTTAATGGTTTCAGCCATCATAACCTTTTCGCGAAGCCCTCTTTTACGAATTACCAAACGGTAAAAGAATGTGGCGATAGTCATATAACCCAAACCGCCAAGCTGTATCAGTGATAAAATTACTATTTGGCCAAACGTTGACCAATAGGTTGCGGTATTTTGCGCGATAAGACCGGTAACGCATGAAGCCGAAACCGAAGTGAATACAGCAGTTAAAATGGTGGGGGATTCGCCGCTTTTAGTAGAAAGCGGTAGCATTAATAAAATTGTACCGATAAATACAATAGTTAAGTAACCAAGTGCAATAATTTGCAAATGGTTCATACCTTTACGTTTGATAATATCACCTCCGTAAATATAGAATAATTATACAATAAAATAGTTATAAATTCAATAGAATAAAAAGATATTGTATTATTGCTGAAAAAATGGTAAAATAGCGTTGTAATTATATTTTAGAAAGGGAAAACGGTATGAAAATTATTGTAAACGGTTGCGGTAAAATAGGCACTACGATACTTGCTAACCTAGTAAGCGAAGGTCATGACGTTACCGCTATTGATACTAACCCTGAAGTAATTGAAAAATTAACTAATATATATGACGTTATCGGTGTTTGCGGTAACGGTGCTGATAGTGATGTTTTGCAGGAAGCAAATGCAGGAAGCTATGATTTGCTTATTTCTACAACCGCTTCAGATGAAATTAATATGCTCACCTGTTTTTTTGCTAAAAGATTAGGTGTAGAAAATACAGTTGCGCGTGTTAGAAACCCTGAATATAACGATAAAAGCTTAAGCTTTATGAAAAGTGAACTTGATATTTCGCTTATTATCAACCCGGAACTTATGGCAGCGCAAGAACTTTTCAACGTTTTAAAATTACCTTCTGCTGCAAAAATCGAAAACTTTTCGGTAAGAAATTTTGAAGTTGTTGAATTTAAAATAAGGGAAGATTCGGTTTTAGACGGGCTTAAAATTTATGAAATTCGTAGTAAATTTAAAGCCAAATTTCTTATTTGTGCGGTTCAGCGTGGGGAAGAAGCATACATCCCCGACGGTAGCTTTGTGCTTAAATCAGGTGATAAAATTGGTGTAACCGCCTCGCCTTCTGAAATTTTGCGTCTTTTTAGCGAGCTTGGTATGAGAAAAGCATCTGCTAAAAAGGTTATGATTTTAGGCGGCAGTAAAACCGCGGTTTATCTTGCTAAGCAGTTGTGCGCGGTTGGCAACTCGGTAACGATTGTTGAAAAAGACCGCCAAAAGTGTGAAGAATTAACCGAAGATTTAAAGAAAGCGTTAATAGTTTGCGGTGACGGTTCTTCGCAGGAGGTTTTAACCGAAGAAGGTCTTGGTTCGGTTGATGCGGTAATCGCCTTAACCGGTCTTGACGAGCTTAATATCTTGATTTCTTCATACGCATCTTCACAAAAAGTGCCCAAGGTTATTGCTAAAATTAACCGTCAAGAGCTTATTCCCTTGGCAGAACATTGGGGACTTGATACCATAGTTTCACCGCGTAAGACAATATCCAATACTATTGTTCGTTATGCACGCGCGCTTGAAAATTCACAGGGCAGCAGCGTTGAAACCCTTTATAAATTAATGGATGACAAGGTTGAAGCGCTTGAATTTATCGCTAAACCCGGTTTGGATATTTTAGATATTCAGTTTAAAGATTTAAAGCTTAAATCAAACGTTCTTATTGCGGGTATTGTACGCGACCGTAAGGTTATTATTCCCAGCGGTGCTGATATGATAACTGCGGGTGATAAGGTTATTGTTTTTGCGGCAAATCACCGTATTAACGACCTTTCGGATATAGCAAGGTGATTATATGAACCGTAAAATGATATTTTATATGCTCGGCAAGATTATGCTTGTTGAAGCAGGGCTTTTAAGCTTGCCGATATTATGCGGTTTAATTTACCGTGAAGCTAGCACGGTTTGGTTTTTAGTGACCGCCGTAGTTGCGGGTTTAATTGGTTTTTTAATGACTGCATTTAGCAAAAATAAGGACAAAACCTTTTTTGCTAAAGAGGGCTTTGTAATAGTGTCGCTTGCTTGGATATTTATTTCGGCTGTGGGCGCGCTTCCGTTCTTTTTAAGCGGTCAAATACCTAATTATATTAACGCTTTTTTTGAAACCGTAAGCGGTTTTACCACAACGGGTGCTTCAATTTTACCAAACGTTGAAGCGCTTGATAAATGTATGCTTTTTTGGCGTAGCTTTACCCACTGGGTTGGCGGTATGGGTGTAATTGTTTTTGTTATGGCAATTTTGCCTACCGAAAGCGGTCGCACAATGCATATAATGCGCGCCGAAGTACCTGGTCCTGTTGTTGGTAAATTAGTGCCCAAAATTAAAACTACCGCTAAAATTTTATATTTAATTTATATTACCTTAACGGTTGTTGAAATAGTATTATTGTTTTGCGGCGGTATGAAGCTGTTTGATTCTATTGTATTATCATTTGGTACTGCGGGTACAGGCGGTTTTGCTATTAAGGGTGACGGTATTTCAAGCTATACACCTTATCAGCAATGGATTATTGCGGTATTTATGATGATTTTTGGTATAAACTTTAATATTTTTTACTTGTTTATTACTAAAAAGATTGTTAACGCGCTTAAAAGTGAAGAACTTTGGACCTATATTTTAATAATTTTAACTGCAACAGGTATTATTACGTATAGTACCTACGGCATTTATAATAATATAGGTGACACGTTACGACATTCGTTTTTTCAAGTATCTTCAATTATTACAACAACGGGTTATGCCACAACCGATTTTAATTTGTGGCCGTCACTTTCAAAGGGTATAATTGTTATATTAATGTTTATCGGCGGTTGCGCGGGTTCTACGGCTGGTGGTATAAAAGTAAGCCGTGTAGTATTGTTATTTAAAAATTCAATTGCTTCAATTAAGCAAATGATACATTCCCGTTCGGTGACTGCAATACGCTTTGAGGGTAAAATAGTTGATAATGCAACTATTTCGGGTGTTACAAATTATCTTGCAATTTACGTTTTGTGTTTCTTCATAATACTTGTAATAATTTTGTTCGAACCGTTTTCTTTCCAAATGAATTTTGCAACGGTCACCTCTTGCTTTAATAATATCGGTCCTTCCTTTGAAGCGGCAGGACCTATGGGTAATTATAATGATTATTCGTATTTTTCGAAATTGATTTTATCGTTTGCAATGCTTCTTGGACGTCTTGAAATTTTCCCCATGCTTATTTTGTTTTCACCCACGGTTTGGAAAAAACGCCGTGCAAAACAATAAAACAAAAACGCTACACTTCAAAAGTGTAGCGTTTTTTTGTGCTTAATTATTCTTCGTCAGCTTTTTTATCTTCAAAAACGATGCCCGCAACAACAACGTTAACGCGTGTAACTGCGGTATTAGTCATTGTTTGAATTTTGTCCTTAACGTTTTCCTGAACCTTAGCGGCAACTTCCTTAACCTTTGCTTCTTTTTTAACGTTAATAAAAATGCCAATTTGGAGCGCTCCGTTTACGCTTTCAATTTTAATGCCTTGCATAGGACCCTTTGCTTTAACAGCATCTTTAAGGTCATAGTTCTTCTTGGCAATGCCTGCTACGCCGTCAATTTCAAGTGTGGCGATTTCAGCCATTTTTCTAAGTACTTCTGTATTTATTGAAAGTTTTGTTGCATTATCTGCCATTTGTGTAACCTCCGTATAAAACTTCTTATGAAATAAATCGGCAATAAAAACCTTGCCCTTATTCCTATTATAACACAAATTTTTCATAACACAACACAATTTTTACTTAATTGGAATAATTTTAATTTTTGATAGCGAAATTTGGGTCTGATTTGTAACGATATCCTGTATTTGTAGGGTATTAGCAGTGGTTAGACCGTCACTTTTGACTATTACGTTAATTTCGTCATCGCTTATTACTGCAAGCGCTTGCGAAAAGCCCTTGGCTTTTAAAAGGTTTTCAATGTTAACCTCGTTAGTTGCATTTTTGGTTATTTTATCAAGAGTTGCCGTTACGGTTTTTTTATCATTTTCGGTAAGCTTATTGTTTTTTAAAATTTCTTGCGCATCCTCTAACGCGGTTTTACGTACCTTTTCGCGGTCTGCTTTAGCCGTTGCAAAATAATCGGTTGGCTTCGCGCCTGTTTGTACTGCATTATTGTCGGTTTTATTATCAACATAGGTTGATTCACCTAAATATTTAGTGCTTGTGGGTAAATATTTTGTATTAAGCCAAATTGCGCCCGCCAAGGCAATTACCATTACCCCCACAACAACTTGACCTTTAGTAAAAACCTTGCCTTTTTTCATTTCAGTTTCCTCCTGCGATATATACTCGTTTACTGGTTATATTCAAAGCCGACATAACGGCGTTTTGAATTTTTTCATTTAAAGCGGCATTATCACCGCCTTCGCACACAATAGCAACACCTCTTATTTCGGGCATTTGCTTTGAAATTAAAATTGCCGCTTCGCTTCCGTCGGCATTTTTAACGGTTATATAGTTTTGCTTTGTTTCGCTTTTTTCGGCGGTATTAAGATTATCGTTTTTGCTTTCGTCCGATTCTTCTAAATTGTCGGCATATTGATAATTAATACCGCTTTCAAGGGTTATAACTACCGTAACTTTGCGACTGCCCGAAATGCTTTTCACAAGCCGCGTAATATCCTTTTCAAGCTTTTCTTTGTATTCCTCGGCTGTAAATTCTTCAGTATTTTTACTGCTGTCGGGCTTTTGGTCTATAAATGATGAAAGAAAAATAAGCAAAATTCCTATAACACCTATAATTATTAAAACACGGGGGTTTTTAAGATTTTCTAAATATTTTTTAATTAAATCATTCATTTATAATTTCAACCTCGAAATTTTGCGCCACTTCGTCTAGGGCTAATAAAATTTTATTTTTGTCTTCTTTTGAAAAAATTAAAACCTTACTAATAACTATGCGGCCGTCATCTGTTTTATTAGTCAAAACCGAAATTTTTGAAAATTCAATTTTAGTAGTTTTTAGGCATTGACCGTAAACATATTCAGCAGTTTTCACCTCAAGCGCTGAAGCTTGGGAATTAATCGCATCGGTATTTGGGGTAAAATTCAAATCAAAATCAACTTTCAAAGCCGATGAAATAATAATTAAAGTAAAGGTAAGCCCTAAAATATATTTAACCGATTTTGAAATTTGACCATTTGGGCAAATTATAAGAAGCGCGCCTATAAAAACGGCAGATACGCAAAAGGCAACAAAAAAATCATTTAAATGTGTCATACGTTTTTACCACTTAATATTACAACAGTAAGGGAAATTATAAACAAAGCCGCAGTTAATAACACAATGCCGATTAATACTGACAAGACCGAATCTACGCTTTTAAGCAGCGCCGAAATTTTTGGAACGTTTAAAGTGTCACTAAAAAATGAAAGCACCGTTAGACCAAAGCGCCAAATTAAAAGTTCGGTTATAATGGGTAAAAATGCCGCCGAGCAGATAAGTACACCCCAAATACCTACGCTGGATTTTAAAAGTGACAGAGAAGCGGTAACGGTGGAAAGCGCTTCGGATAAAACACCGCCCGCAACCGGTATGGTTGAGCCGACAATAAATTTTGCAGTACGAAGCGATAAGCTGTCGGCAGAGGAATTAACGGCGGTTTGTATGCTTAAAATACCGATAAATATGGTTGAAATAAAGCCCATTACCCAAAGCGAAAGCTTTTTAACCGTACCCGCTAAATTTGTATTTTGTATAAGCGGTGATACCGACGCGGCAATACTTAAAGATAAATGTCCACCCATCAGAGGAATAACCGCACTGTTTGCAATAAAACTGACAAAGCTTGCCGAAAGCAGTAAAACACCGCTCATCGAAGCTGAGGTTAGCGGTTTTCCGCCGGCGGCAATAATAGCTGCAAAAATCGGTATAAACGCGTTCATAAATACCGCACATCCATAAAGTGCATCAACCGCGGCGGTTATAACGGCGTAAACAGGGCTTAATAATGCCGTGCCAACTGCCAAAACGGTAACAAAGGTAACGGTTTCGCTCATATTGTCTTTCACAGCCGTTGTTATTACGGTGCTTAAAATTATAAGCGCTAAAATAATACCAAAGGTTTCAAACGGGGCAGAAGCACCGCTTTTAATAAAGCCGATAATATGCTTTATTGCGCTTTCACCGTTTAGGGTGTTTACCCAATTACTATTATCAAGTTCAATTTTAAAGTCACTTAAAAATTCTTTTGCGCTATCGGGTATTTGGTCTTCAATGTCAGTTATACCTGCCGAGTCAAACTGTTCCTTGTAAATATCGGTTTCTTCCGCAAAAATCGGCGTTATAAGGCAAAGCATAAGCATTAGAGTTATAGCAATCTTTTTAATCATTTTATAAATCCTAAAGCCAAATCAATAATATTAAAAACAAGGGGAAGTGACAGTATAAAAATACCGCATTTCCCCGCAATTTCTGAAAGGGATGCAAGCGAGGTTTGTCCCGCGTCCCTGCAAATATCGGCGCAAAAGCTTGTAACGTAGCCAATGCCCAGTGCTTTAAGTGCCACCTTGAAATATGACAGCTCGACGCCGTGGGCGGAAAGTTTTTGCGATAGTGTGTTAAGCGGTTCGGTTAAGGTGCTTAAAATAAGTAAAAGGGAAATAACCGCAGTTATAATTATTAGTAAAATTGAAAATTCGGGGCGGTTTTGCCGCAAAAGTAAACTAAACACCGCGGCAATGATAAGAGTAATTAAAATTTTAAAAATTTCCATTTTAAAGTCCAAACAAATCTTTAACGGTGGTAAAAAGCTCGGCAACGGCATTAACCACCATTAAAAGCACTACAACAAGCCCCGCAAGGGTGGTAAGCATAGCTTGTTCTTCGCGCCCCGAACGTATAAGCACTTGATTTAATACCGTAACTATAATGCCGATAGCGGCAATTTTAAAAATAAAATCAACATCCATAAAATTCACCTATAAGAAGAAAATGCAAAGAAAAAGCCCTGCGAAAAACCCCAAGCTTTTGTAAAGCTTTTGCTGCTCTGCCGTTTCGCGTGATAAATCTATAATTTTGTTATCGAAAAGCCCTATAAAAGCAAGGCAACGGTCATATTCGCTTTGAGTGTCGCCACTGCCAAACTGTGATATGAATTCATACCACAGTTTTTTATCCTCATCAGTTAAGCTTTGCAAAAGTTTATTAACGTTCCCAAAGCAATCGGTAATCAACCGATTTTTGTCACCGCCGTGAAGACGAAGCCGTTCTTTAAGGGTTAAAAGTCCGTTTTTGATGATTTTGAGTGCTTCAAGTCGGCATTTAAGGGTGTTTGCTTTTAGAAAACCAAAGGCGGTACAGCACAAAAGCAAAAACGATAGACCGATAATTTTAAACAACAGCTTTGGCATAGAGCTCTTTTGGGGTTATTACGGTAATTTTACCGCCTATAATTCTTGGTAAAACGGCAATTTGGTCAATCGCGCCGCTTTCAATAAGCTGCTTAGTTACTTCGCGGTTTTCAAGGTCGTAAAGGTTATCTATATGCGCGGTAGTGACAATTTTAACCCCCGCCGAAAAGCATTGACTTACGGCTTTAAGCTCGTCGGTATTGCCAATTTCATCAAAGGCAATAACATCGGGGAACATTGTTCTTAATGCAATTTCCACACCCTGCGCCTTGCGTTCAGCATTTAAAATATCGGTAACTAAACCTAAATCGTGCATACCGCCACCCGAAATTTCACCGCGCGAATCAATAACTGCAACGCGGTTTATTCTACCGCCGTATCCGTTTGAAAGCTTACGGACAAAATCACGAAGTAGAGTAGTTTTGCCACTTGCAGGGGGGCCTGCAATTAACAGTCCGCCACCGCTGTATAAAGAACAAAGCTCGTTGGCGCAACCCTTAATTTCACGGCCGATTCTTATGTTTATCGAGCTTATATCCTGCATAATACCGCCGTCACATAGGCGGCCGCATACACCTGCACGGCATCCGTTTTTCATTATAACAAAGCCATCGCGAAGCTCGTTTTCGTGCGCAAAAACAGAATTGCCGCATAAAAGATTAAAGCATTCTAAAATTTCAGCTTCCCTTACGTAAACAAGTCCGTCACATTTTTTAAAACAGGTTTGTCCGTCGTTTTTTAAAAACACCGTTTCACCGTACACCGTAAGGGTTAGGGGCAGGTTTTTGCGAAGCCGAATTTCCGCCACGTTTTGCTGAACGGTGGGGGAAAGGTTGAAAAGCGCACCTTTAATTCGGGGCGGCAAAGCATAAAGCACGTTTGACAGTGCATCGTTTGTTATCAAGTCAATCACCTCAATAGATGATATGTGATGGTTGTCCAAAATAGAACACCGATGTCGTATTTTTCCGACATCG
>JAZQWD010000002.1:0-20660 GCA_045632165.1 Acutalibacteraceae bacterium
GTAATTTCTTCGCCCGCCTTTGCCGAAAACCTTAAATCTACCGCTACCGATTGTCGTTCATTTCTATAAATTTCGTGCAAAACGGGAAACGCCTTATCGGCAGATACAACGTCTTCTTTAGTGCGAATACCAAACATATCGCGACCAAGCTTATTTTCTAAATAACCTTTAGTAAAGCCGGAACGCGAGAACACGTTTTGGAGCGTTTTTGAAAGCTCGTAATCAATAACCCCGTTATATAGCGCCTCTTTACACGCTTTCGTAGCGGCGGCAACGTATTCGGGGCGTTTCATTCTACCCTCAATTTTAAAGGAACGTACACCTATATTATATAAATCGGTAATATTTTCAACTAACGATAAATCTTTTAAGCTTAAATCATAGCCCGTACCGTTTTCAGCTTTAAAGGGTAAACGGCAAGGTCCCGCGCAAAGACCGCGGTTACCGCTTCGTGAACCCAAATAAGCCGATAAAAGACATTGCCCCGATACCGACATACAAAGCGCACCGTGAACAAACACCTCAACTATCATATCGAGTTCATTTGCGGTTTTGCAAAGCGCCTTTAAATCATCAAACGACATTTCGCGTGCCGCTACCACCTGAGCAAAGCCCATTTCCTTTAATATATAAAGGGCTGACGGTGTATGCACCGACATTTGGGTTGAAGCGTGTAACGGTAGCTGCGGTAAATTTTTATGTAAATACCCTGCTAGACCTAAATCCTGCACAATAACCCCGTCAATACCAAAATTGTATGCCTCACGCGCTAAATTAACGGCATCTTGAAATTCGTCGTCCTTAATTAAAATGTTAAGTGTTAAATAGGCACGCACCCCACGGATATGACAATATTCTATCGCATCGCGAAGCTCGAAGCTGCCAAAATTTTCGGCATTTCTACGCGCCGAAAAATCTTTAGCGCCAAAATAAACCGCATCCGCACCGCTTCTAACCGCCGCAATAAGCATTTCGTTATTGCCAACAGGGGATAAAATTTCAGCATTTTTAATTTCTTTCATCGGGGTTTCACCTACCTTTTTATATATAATACATTAAAAACACAAAAAAGAAAAGTGTTTTTTCTTTACAAAAAAATATATTATTGGTATAATAGGCGTAATAATACATAAAGAAGGTAATTTTATGAAATATTTAGTTTTACTTTGTGACGGTATGGCTGATATGCCCTACGAATCACTTGGGAATAAAACTCCTATGGAACTTGCAAACAAACCCTTAATGGATAAGCTTGCCAAGATTTCAGAGGTTGGTATGTGTAAAACCGTTGCCAACGGTTTAAAGCCGGGTAGCGACGTTGCCAACTTATCGGTTATGGGTTATGACCCTTTGGTTTGCTACACAGGTCGTTCACCTTTGGAAGCCGCTTCAATCGGTGTTGATTTAAAGGAAACCGACGTTGCCCTTCGTTGCAATATCGTAACCCTTTCAGATGAAGAAAACTATGCCGACAAAACAATGGTTGACTACTGCGCGGGTGATATTTCTACCAAAGAAGCCCACGAAATTATTAAAACCGTTGAGGAAAAGCTTGGTAGTGATATTTACAAATTCTATGGCGGTGTAAGCTATCGCCATTGTCTTGTTGTAGATAACGGCACAACCGATTTAGGAGAAATGACACCTCCCCACGATATTAGCGGTCGTGTAATCGGTGAATATTTAAGCAAGAGTGAAAATGCCGCACCTCTTATTGAATTAATGAAAAAGAGCTATGGCATACTTAAAGACCACCCCGTAAATATTAAGCGCCGTGAAAAGGGCGAAAACGAAGCAAATTCTATTTGGCTTTGGGGCGAAGGCAGAAAACCCGCTTTAGAAAACTTCTATGAAAAGAACGGTGTTAAAGCCGCTGTTATCAGCGCGGTTGACCTTTTAAAGGGTATTGGTATTTGTGCCGATATGCTCACCCCCGAGGTTGAGGGTTCTACAGGTTATCTCGACACCAACTTTGAAGGTAAAGCAAAAGCGACTGTTGACGCTTTCGAAAATGGTTATGATTTAGTTTACCTCCACTTTGAAGCACCCGACGAGTGCGGTCACCGTGGCGAAGCTCAAAACAAGGTAAAAGCGATTGAAGAAATTGAAAATCGCGCTTTTGTTTCTATTTTTGATTATCTTGAAAATTCGGGCGACGATTTTAGGATTTTAATTATGCCCGACCACCCCACACCACTTTGCACAAAGACACACTCATCCGCACCTGTTCCCTATTTGATTTATGATAGCCGAAAAGAAATTAACGGCGTTGATAAATTAACCGAAAAATTTGCCGAAAGTACAGGCAATTTTGTGGAACATGGCCCCGATATTATGAATAAATTGCTAGAAAAAATTTAAAGCGTTTCGTTTTTTCGTAAAGTAAAAAAATAACAATTTTAGTGCTTTATGTAAACCTTGACAACCATAAAAGTTATCCAACTTATCCACCGAAATATTAACATTTCCAAAGCCATATCAACTAAAATTCAAGGTTTTGGGGCTTTTTTCGGTGGATAACTCTGTTAATAAGTTGAAAAACCCCCTATTTGTTAATAATTTTCATAAATCATTATGTTAATTAATTTATCAAAATTCGACAGCTTTTTTATTACACAAAAACGTTAATTATACTAATGAGGTAACAATTTTGAAAAGAACAAAGCTTAAAGACCGTATTCTTCCGCCTTACACCCGCGGTGAAGAAATTTTTAATATGGTTTCACACATTTCGGGTGGTGGTTTGGGTGTTATTATGGGCGCCCTTTGTATTATAAAAGCGTTTTTAAATCACGACGCATATCAGATAGTCAGCGCATTTATATATGGTATTTCAATGGTAGTGCTTTACACAATGTCAAGCATATATCACGGGCTTATTCCCGTCACCGCCAAAAAGGTTTTTCAAATTATTGACCATTGCGCCATTTTTATCTTGATTGCAGGCACGTATACACCAATCGCCCTTTGTAATTTAAGAGAATATAACCCATTTTTCGGTTGGGGGCTTTTCGGCTTTGTATGGATAATGGCAATTCTGGGCGTTACTTTTAACGCAATCGACCTTAAAAAATACAGCGTTTTTTCAAATATATGCTATATTGCTGTTGGTTGGTGTGTGTTATTTGTTATTAAAGCGTTATTAAGTTCAATGGCGCTTGCGGGCTTTTGGTGGCTTTTAGCTGGTGGTATTGCTTACACCGTAGGCGCAGTATTTTATGCGGCTGCCGCAGTTAAAAAAACAAAGTATATCCATTCGGTTTTCCACCTTTTTGTTGTAGCGGGCAGTGTTTTACAGTTTTTTGCAGTTTTCTTTTATGTTTTAATCTAATCGGGTAAAACTATTCACGAGGTGTTACAATGAAAAACATTGACGAAATAAGAGAAATTTTTAAAGCCGACCGCTTCGCTACCGTAAACGGTGCTTATATTGAAGAGGTTGGCGACGGTTATTCAGTATGCAGTATTGAAATTAACGAAAACCATAAAAATGCAGTAGGCGCTGTTATGGGCGGTGTCCCCTTTATGTTGGCGGATTTTGCTTTTGCAGTTGCCGCAAACCACGAAACCATGAATACCGTTTCATTAAGCTCAACCATCTCGTTTTTAGGGGTGGCAAAGGGTAATCGACTTATCGCTAAAGCCGAATGTGTTAAATTCGGTCGCGCGACCTGCTACTATCAGGTTCATATTACCGACGAAATCGGCACAAAGGTTGCCGAGGTTGTATTCACCGGCTTTAATAAAAACTAAAACCGTATATTAAACAAACTCCCCGTTTTTACTTGAAAAAAACGGGGAGTTGTATTATACTATTTCTCGGTGATAATATGAGAATGAGAAAAAAGAAATATTTAAACGAAAGATTAGATGCAGTAAGCAGTAATCTTTTTACAATAAATATTGACGACAGAAACTTTAATACCGCAGTAGAAGAAAAAGAATATATAGATTTTAAGAAAATTTTCAAAAACGATAACCCGATTTATCTTGAAATAGGTTGCGGCAAGGGTAAGTTTGCTTGCGAATATGCTAAAACTCATCCCGAAATCAATTTAATTGCTGTGGAAAAAACCGCTAACGTTATTGTCGGCGCTTGCGAAAATGCGCAAAAAGAAAACATTAATAACCTATATTTTATAGGCGGCAGTGCGGAATATTTACCCCGCTTTATTGCACCCGATACTATTGACCGAATTTTTCTTAACTTTTCCTGCCCATTCCCAAAAAAGGCGTACGCCGCACACCGCTTAACCCATAGAAGATTTTTAAAAATTTATAAAGAGCTTCTTAAAAAAGGTGCCGAAATTCACCAAAAGACCGATAATATGCACTTTTTCGAGTTTTCTATCGAAGAATTTTCACAGTCGGGCTTTGCGCTTAAAAACGTTACCTTTGATTTACATAACAGCGATTTCGAGGGTAATATAGTTACCGAATATGAAGCGCGCTTTTCATCGCAGGGCTTCCCTATTTACCGTTTAGAAGCTTATTTAGGAGAAAATAATGATTAATTTTAACATTGAAAAAATTGCCCCTCTTTGCGAAGAATTCGGCATAGTTTTAGACGAAACCAAAATAAAAAAGCTAAACCTTTACGGCAATTTATTGCTTGAGTGGAACGAAAAAATCAACCTCACCGCCATAACCGAGCCCGAGGATGTTTTAATCAAGCACTTTTACGATTGTATTTTGTTCTTTAAGCATAACGAGGTACCCGTTGGCGCATCATTAATAGACGTTGGCACAGGTGCCGGCTTCCCCGGTCTTGTTTTAAAAATTGTTCGCGAGGATTTAAAGGTTACTTTGCTCGACAGCTTAAATAAACGTATTACCTTTTTAAAGGACGTTATCGAAAAATGTGAGCTTTCTGATATTGAAGCAATTCACAGCCGTGCCGAAGACGGTGGTAAAAATCCCCTTTACCGCGAAAAATATGATATTGCCTGTGCCCGTGCGGTTGCAAATATGCCCGTTTTAATGGAATACTGCACACCCTTTGTAAAAGTTGGCGGTAGATTTATCGCTATGAAGGGCCCGTCCGCCGAGGAAGAAGTTACCCTTTGCGATAACGCAATTAAAATTTTAAAAACCGAAAAACCGACTATTATATGCGAAAAACTCCCCAATAATGACCCGAGAACCTTTGTTATATTTAAAAAAATATCGCAAACCCCGCCAAAATACCCCAGAAACAGCGGAAATATTTCAAAACAGCCCTTATAAACGGGCTGTTTTTTGTTTTTTTATGCCGAATTTTAACGATGTGTTTTTCTTTACAAAATCTTTCCGCTTTTCTATACTTAAACTCAAGGAGGCGGTAAGATGTATACCTTGTGGGAAAAGAAGCTTTTAATGTTAAAACCCAGTGAAATAAAGCCGTCAAAAAATCAACCACGCAAAAGCTTTGATGAATATGAATTAAAGCTTCTTGCCGACAGTATTCAGTCAAGCGGAATTATTCAACCGCTAGTAGTGCGAAAAAGCATCGACGGTAAATATGAAATTATTGCAGGTGAACGACGTTTTCTTGCCGCTAAAAACGTGGGACTTCGCCGTATTCCCTGTGTACTACATAATACCGATGATAAAACCGCAGCAATTTATGCCATAATGGAAAATTTACAACGGCAGGATTTAACCTTTTTTGAAGAGGCCGAAGCCATAAATCGACTTATAATTCACTTTGGTATGTCACAGCTTGAAATTGCGTCACGACTTGGCTTAGCACAATCAACCCTTTCAAATAAATTAAGATTGTTACGGCTCAGCGACGACCAACGTGAAAGAATTATGACTGCTCGCCTTACCGAACGTCATGCGCGGGCACTTTTACGCCTTGACGGTGCTGACCGCGAAAACGCACTAAATTATATTATTGCAAACGCTTTAAATTTAAAAGAAAGCGAAGAATATATTGAAAATATTTTAAACCCCAAAGCTGAGGAAATACCACCCGAAAAACCCATAAGAAAATACGCTATAAGCGACGTTAGAATTTTTTATAACAGTTTATCAAAGTTAGTAACAACCTTGCAAAGCGCGGGTGTAAATGCTAAAACAAGAAAATACGAAAACGATAAATATATTGAATATAAGGTAAGAATTTCAAAAAACACACCTGAAAAAACCGATTGCGAGCAATTAAAAATTTGTTAGAAATTAAGATTTTTTCTTAATTCTCATAATCATCCCCCCTTAAAGCATAAAGACCGCACCTAAAAAAGTGCGGTCTTTATGTGTTTTTTAATTTCAAATTATAGTTTGTCGGGCTAACGCCCAAAAGAAAAAAGAATAAAGAAAAAATAATAAATAATAAATAATGTGTGCCTACGGCACGAATATATATCAGTCGGCAAAGCCGACACCGATTTTATTCTTTATTCTTTCTTATTTATTATTTAATCGCGTAAGCGATAAACCCCAATTTAACTTTTAATCCCAATATCGTTCAAAAACTCTTGCAAATTTGCGTAATATATAGTAATATATATTAGTTAATTTGGAAAAGGAGAATTTTTATGCAAAGTTATTTACAAATGACAAAGCCGGAACTTGAGGTGGAATTCGCTTCAGTTAAAGCCGAATACGAAAAACTACGTGCAATGCATTTATCACTTGATATGTCACGTGGTAAGCCGGGCTTTGATAATATGGATATTAGCCAAAAGATGTTTGATCTTGTTGGCAACGACACAGGGTTTAAAAACATTGACGGTATTGATTGCCGAAATTACGGTGGCCTTGACGGTCTTGTTGAACTTAAGAAAATTTTTGCCGACATTTTAGAACTTGAACAAAACCAAATTATTGTTGGCGGTAACTCATCACTTAATATGATGTTTGACACCGTTGCACAAGCCATGACTCACGGTATGGGCGGCGACCCTTGGTACGAATGTAAAGACCGTAAATTCTTATGCCCCTCACCCGGATATGACAGACATTTTGCTATAACCGAATATTTCGGCTTCGAGCTTATCACAATTTCAAGCGACGAAAATGGTCCGAATATGGACGAGGTTGAAAAGTGGGTTAAAGATCCGTCTGTTAAGGGTATTTGGTGTGTTCCTAAATATTCAAACCCCGTAGGTAACACCTACTCCGACGAAGTTGTTCGCCGTATGGCGGCTTTAAAGCCCGCAGCAAGCGACTTTAGAATTTTTTGGGATAACGCTTACGTTATTCACGATCTTTATGATGACGGCGACAAGCTTTTAAACATCTATACCGAATGTGTAAAGGCAGGCAACCCTGATTTACCTTTAATCTTCACTTCTTCTTCAAAGGTTACCTTCCCCGGCGCAGGTGTTGCAGTTGAAGCAGGTAGCCCCAATAACGTTGAACTCTTAAAAAGCAGAATGAAGTGGCAAACCATTGGTCCCGATAAGTTAAATCAACTTCGCCACGCAAGAGTTTTCGAAAATGCTGATGCAGTTAGAGAACATATGAGAAAACACGCTGAAATTTTAAGACCTAAATTTGAAACTGTTTTAAATGCACTTGAAACTCTTGAAGGCAAAGAAATTGCAAGCTGGACCAAACCCAAGGGCGGTTACTTTATTTCTCTTGACGTTATGGAAGGTTGCGCTAAACGCGTTGAACAGCTTTGTGCTAATGCAGGTATGATTTTAACTCCCGCAGGTGCCACCTACCCCTACGGTAAAGACCCCAAAAACAGCAATTTAAGAATTGCGCCCTCTTATCCGTCGGTAACTGATATTGAAAAAGCATCGTTAGTGCTTTGCACAGCCGTTAAATACGCGGCACTAGAAAAACTATTAAAAGATTAATTGACTTTACGTTATTAATTTAGTATAATAGACCATATATCACATAAGTGGAGGATTAGTATGAAGTCCAAAAGAAAAGGCATTGTGCCGTTTTTCGTTGTTTTGGCATTGATTTTAGCGTTAACCTTTACCGCTTTCTTCGGTGCAAAGAACTACTACGGCGACAAAGAAATTGTTTATTTTAAGGGTGCTGAAGATATTCGTTGGGGTATTGATATCCGCGGCGGTGTTGAAGCAGTTTTCTCACCCGATAAGGAAGGCATTAAAATCACCGATGAAGATATCGATGCTGCTAAAGCCATTCTTGAAACCCGTCTTGTAAACCAAAACATTACAGACTACGAAATTTATGCAGACAAAAACAACAAGCAAATTATCGTTCGTTTCCCTTGGGCAGCTGAAGAAAGTGATTTTGATGCCGCTGCTGCAGTACAGGAACTCGGCGAAACCGCTCTTCTTAAGTTCTGCAAAGACGAAGACAAGAGCAAGGTTATTCTCACCGGTTCTGACGTTAAACATGCAGAAGGTAATATGTCACAGGTTGACGGCGGTGCTTATCAGTACGTTGTTTCACTCGAACTTAAGGAAAGCGGCAAACAAAAGTTTGCAGCCGGCACTAAGGAACAACTTAACAAAACCATCTCTATTTGGATGGATGATACTATGATTTCTGCTCCTACCGTTAATCAGCAGATTACTGACGGTAAGGCAATCATCACAGGCATGGCAAGCGCTGAAGAAGCTAAAGCATTGGCAGATAAAATTAATGCAGGTTCTCTTCCCTTCGCTTTAACTGTTGACGACAGCAAGCTTCAGGTTATTTCACCTACCCTTGGTAACGATGCACTTAACGTAATGGTTATCGCAGGTTCTATTGCATTTGCACTTGTATGCTTACTTATGATCGCGCGCTACCGCCTTAACGGCTTTGTTGCAGCTATTGCACTTTTAGGTCAGCTTGCAGGTTCTATCGCTTGTATTTCGGGCTACTTCGCTGATTTTGAAAGCTTTACACTTACTATCCCCGGTATTGCAGGTATTATCCTTTCAATCGGTGTGGGTGTTGACTGTAACGTAATCGCTGCTGAACGTATCCGTGATGAATTCCAAAAGGGCAAAACCATCGACGGCGCTATCGATTCGGGTTATAAGAACTCACTTAGCGCAATTATCGACGGTAACGTTACCATCGTAATCGTATCTGTTGTACTTATGGGTGCTTTCGGTACACCTGACAGCTTACTCGCTCAGGTATTCTCACCCTTAATGTCACTCTTCGGCACATCTATTACCGGTTCTATCTACTCATTCGGTTACACCTTGTTAGTAGGTACTATCTTCAACCTTATTATGGGCGTTCTTGCTTCCAGAATTATGATCAAGAGCATCTCAAAAGCAAAGTTCTTGAGAAATCCTGCTTTGTACGGAGGTAAGAAAAATGCGTAAATTTAACATTGATTTTAACAAGGCATTAAAGCCCGTATTGATTGCTTACGTTGCTATTTTTGTTATTGGTATTTTATGGTCGGTAATTTTCGGCGTTAAGCTCGACATCAACTTCTCGGGCGGTGCTAAGGTTTCTTACTCTTACACAGGCGAAATTGCTGCAAAAGATATTGAAACAGTTATTGACAAGCACATTAAAACAGATTATTCTTTAAGCCAATCAACCTCACTTGCAGGTGATACCCAAACATTTGAAATTGCACTTTCGGGCAAAAATGCGCTTTCTGCAAAAACACAGGAAGCTATCACTAAAGATTTAGTTGCAAAATTCAAGAACAATAAAATTGAACTTTACAACTCTAACTCAGTTAGCCCCACAATCGCCGGTTCTTTCTTTGCTAAGAGCTTGGTTGCAGTTTTAATTACCGCTGTATTAGTTGTAATTTATGTAGGTATCCGTTTTAGAAAAATCGGTGGTGTATCCGCAGGTATTACAGCTCTTGTATCACTTGTATTTGACGTACTTATCACCTTCTTCACTTGTGTTATCTTCGGTTTACAAATCGACTCTAACTATATCGCAGTTGTACTTACAATGCTTGGTTATTCACTTAACGATACTATCGTTATCTATGACCGTATCCGTGAAAACCGTAAATACAACCCCGATAAAGAAATTGGCGAGCTTGTTAACGAAAGTGTTAACACCGTTGTTATCCGTAACATTGTAACAACCGCTACAACACTTTTAGCAGTTACAACTATTATTGTTGTTTCTGAAATTTATGGTCTTACTTCACTTCGCACCTTTGCTATTCCTATGGTATTCGGTCTTTTATCCGGTGCTATTTCATCACTTTTCGTTTCCGGTCCTCTTTGGGTTATTTGGAGACGCCGTCGCATTTCAAAAGGCAAGAAATAATTTTAATAAAAGTTTTAACCTCGGTAGATGTTCTACCGAGGTTTTTTCTTTAGCAAATTTTCAAATTATAGTTTGTCGGGCTGACGCCCAAAAGAAAAAAGAATAAAGAAAAAATAATAAATAATAAATAATGTGTGCCTACGGCACGATATATAAATCCGTCGGCACAGCCGACACCGATTTTATTCTTTATTCTTTCTTATTTATTATTTAATCGCGTCAGCGATAAACTCCCAATTTATCTTTCATATTGACAAAAATACAACCATATGCTATAATACATTTAACAATTTGGTTAAATATTAAATGAGGTGAATTTATGGCTTTACAAAAAACCTTAAAAGCCCTTGCCGACCCAATACGCCGCGATATACTTAATATGTTAAAGAAGGGTCCGCTTTCGGCGGGTGAAATTGCCGCAAAATTTTCAGTTACCGATGCATCAATTTCGCGCCACCTATCCGTTCTTAAAGAAGCCGACCTTATACGCGACACACGAAAAGGCAAATTTATTTATTATGAAATAAACGTATCCGTTTTGGAAGAAACTTTATTATGGATTACTGATTTGAAAGGAGAAAATGAAAATGCTTAAAAAGAATTGGCTTAAAATATTAATTTCGTCTTTAGTCACCCTATCCCCCATCGCTTTTGGGCTTATTATGTGGAATAAATTACCCGAATCAATGGCGACACATTGGGGCGTCAGTGGCGAGGCGGACGGTTTTTCCTCACGCACCTTTGCGGTGTTTGGTTTGCCTTTAATTCTACTTGTGCTTAATATTATATGTGTTACTACTTCTTTTTTCGACAAAAAGAACCAAGGCACTAAAGCGCAAAATATGATTTATTATATTGTACCCGGCATTTCTATTTTTTCAAATGCAATGATGTATTCCGCAGCGTTTGAAAAAACTTGGAATTTTATCGCTCTTGTTCCAATACTTTTGGGTCTATTATTTGCGGTAATGGGTAACCTTATGCCGAAGATAAGACAAAACAGCACGCTTGGTTTCAAATTGATTTGGACGCTCCAAAGCGAAGAAAATTGGAACGCCACCCACCGCTTTGGCGGTAAGGTTATGGTAATTGCCGGTTTTTTAGTAATGCTAACCGCATTTTTACCCATACTCCCTATGTTTTTCACCTTTATGGCAATTATTTTAATTGCGGCGTTTATTCCTATGCTTTATTCTTACCTTTATTATAAAAAAGAGGTAAAAAACGGCAAAACTGACTTTAACCACATTTGCCCCAAATTTAATAAAGCAGGCAAAATTATAAGCTTAATCGTTGTTCCTGTTATAATAATAGGTATTTGTATTATAATGTTCACAGGTAGTATCAGTATATCCTACACCGACGACGGCTTTACGGTTGACAGCAACTACTATGATCCGCTAACCATAAATTACAGCGATATTGAAGAAATTGAAGTAAAAGAAAACGTTGAAATCGGTGTAAAGGAATTTGCCTTTAACAGCGCAAAATTATCCCTCGGCAAATTTAAAAACGACGAATTCGGCTCGCATACACGCTATACCTATAACTCTTGTAAAACTGTCGTTGTTATGATAATTGACGGCAAAACTCTTGTTATTAACGATAAAGACGATGACACAACAAGAGAAATTTATCTTAAAATTTCAAGCGAAATGAGTGAATAATATGAACGCTATCGAAATTAAAAATCTTACTAAATATTACGGTAAAAGCCGCGGTATTATCGACCTTTCTTTGAGCGTAGAAAAGGGAGATTTTTTCGGCTTTATCGGTCCTAACGGTGCGGGTAAATCAACCACTATTCGCCTTTTACTCGGTCTTATAAGTGCCACAAAAGGCGATGCAAGTTTGCTTGGTTTAGATATCAAAACCCGAAACACCGAAATTTTAAAAAAGGTTGGTTATTTACCAAGTGACGCCGCTTTTTATAAAGGTATGAAGGTTAAAGAAATTTTAAAGCTTTCAGCCGATTTAAGAGGTATGGATTGCAAAGAAGAAGCCGAAAACCTTTGCAGACGACTAGACCTTGACGTTAATAAAAAGGTTGAACAATTATCACTTGGCAACCGCAAAAAGGTGGGTATTGTTTGCGCTTTACAGCATAGGCCCGATCTTTACATTTTAGACGAGCCGACAAGCGGACTTGACCCACTTGTTCAGCACGAATTTTATACCATTTTGCAGGAACGTAACAACGAGGGTGCGACAATATTTTTATCAAGCCACATTTTATCAGAGGTTGCGCGTTACTGCAAAAATGCCGCAATTATCCGTGACGGTCAGTTACTCGCTTGCGACAGCGTTTCTAACCTTTCGCACAGCGACGTAAAGCGTGTTACACTTAAAGGTGCAAGCGAAATTTTGCAAAATGAAAACATTCGTGACCTTAAAACCGAAGACGGTATAACAAGCTTTCTTTATAACGGCAAGCCCGACCTTTTAATTAAAGAGCTTTCAAAACTTCATTTTGAAGACGTAACTATTACCGACCCCGATTTAACCGAGATATTTATGCACTACTATAAAAAGGAGGGCGCTGAATAATGACCTTGCTTTTTCACGAACTCAAGAAAAACAGAATTTCCCTTATAATTTGGACTGCCGCTATTTCCTTTATGCTTGGCGTTACCATTATAATCTTCCCCGAAATGGCAGACCAAATGGGCAAAATGGAAAATATGTTCTCGGAAATGGGCGCCTTTACCGAAGCATTTGGAATGGACAAAATTAACTTCGGTGAATTTATTGGCTATTTTGGTATTGAATGTGGTAACGTGCTTGGTATGGGTGGCGCATTTTTTGCGGCAGTTGCGGGTATTGCGGCGTTGTCAAGCGAAGAAAGCCACAACACCGCCGAATTTTTACTTTCCCACCCGATTTCACGCAAAAAAGTGGTTAGTCTTAAGCTTTTATCAGTAATAGCACAAATTATAATTTTAAATCTTGTGGTTATTGGATTTGTTACATTATTAACCGCAATTATAATTGACAACCCACCTTTTAAAACAATGTTTTTACTGTTTTTGGCATACTTTATTTTACAACTTGAAATCGCATTTATTTGCTTTGGTATTTCGGCTTTTGTAAAATTTAATGCCATAGGTCTTGGTATTGGTGTTGGACTTTTATTTTATATGACTAATATTTTTTCAAACATTACCGATGACCTTAAATTCTTAAAATATATTACTCCATTTTCCTATACTGACAGTGCCGATATTATTACAAACGGACATTTAACCTATAAATATCTTATTGTGGGCGCAATTTTTGCAGTAGTTGGTATTGCTTTAGCATTTATGAAATACACCAAAAAGGATATTGCTTAGCTTAGAATTTCAGCTATACCGTCATTTAATTCGCTAACTAATTTGTGTTCGGCTATCATGTGGCGAACACCTTTATAAAAACTATCGGAAAAGCGGTGCGAAACGGTGGAGGTATACACGCGGGCGCTTCCCGAATAAGCCGCTTCTAAAAAATTAAGAAAATTTATATTGAGTTGTTGAAAGTTTTTAAAAATTTTCAGCAACTTATTTTTATTTGTGCTTTTTTGAAGGTCTGACAGCATAAAGCAAATTTGGTTAAATCCGTTTACGGTATCACGCAAAAATTCTTTAGAATAACCGTTTAACGCCGCCGCAAAATCATTATTATTAAGTAAAAGCGACGGGTGCATTGAGCCAATAACCGACCAAAAATACATTTGATTAAATATGCAGTTATTATTATAAAACGGGGCAAATTTAACCGTAATAAGCGGTGTTTGTTGAGCTATAGATATGCCGAAAATTGCGTTTATGTAATTTTGTTCAAAAATATAGTGATACACCGATTGCTGTAAAATAGGATACCCCGATACCGCTTCAAGTTTTATTCTTTCTAAAATGGCTATAAACCGCGTGTTTGTTTTAAATAAAATTGCAGGTCGTGTTGGTAAATTTGTTTTATCGCTTGAATATTCATCAAAAATACTTTTAAAAATAAGCTCAATTTCTTTAATCTCGCGCAAAAAATCATCATTTAGCACCGCACCGCTTCCCCTAAAAGCCGACAAAAGTGAAGAAATATGTTGTATAGTGTTTTCGCACCAAAAAATAATAGTTTTACGCAT
This sequence comes from Acutalibacteraceae bacterium, assembly GCA_045632165.1. GTDB lineage: Bacteria > Bacillota > Clostridia > Oscillospirales > Acutalibacteraceae > UBA737. The sequence goes on from JAZQWD010000002.1 coordinate 14,279, forward strand.
AAGCGCAGGCGAAAGATTGTTTTGACAGTTAATATAGTTCATAAAATATCCCCTTTATTAATTTTTTGGAAATTTGTGCCTTTCTTATTGATATTTTATATATATTTAAGTATAATATATTTATATGCTGAATAAGTATGTCAAAACGGAGGTTACTTATGGATTGCAAACAGTTTTTTGAACAAATAAAGGGTAAGAAAATCGCAATGTGCGGTATAGGTGTAAGCAACACCCCCTTAATTTTAGATTTTCTTAAAAAAGGCGCAAAGGTTTACGCTTGCGACCGCAGAAGCCGTGAAATGATTGGCGAAATTGCAAATGAACTTGAAAATGCGGGCGCAGAATTATGCCTCGGTGAAGGTTATCTTGACGATTTAGAGGTTGATATTATCTTCCGTACACCGGGTATGAGCTTTAATTTACCCGAGCTTGAAGCGGCACGCAAAAAGGGTATTGCCGTTACAAGCGAAATGGAAGTATTTTTCGACTTATGCCCCGCAACCTTGTTTGCGATTACCGGCTCTGACGGTAAGACCACCACAACCACCCTTATTGCAAAAATGCTTGAAGCCGAGGGTAAAAAGGTTTTCGTTGGCGGTAACATTGGTAAACCCTTACTTCCCGAAATTGAAAATATCACAGCCGACGATTTTGTTGTAGTTGAGCTTTCTTCTTTCCAGCTTATTTCTATGAGAAAAAGCCCCGACGTTGCGGTTGTTACTAATCTTGCACCCAACCATTTGGACGTGCATAAGGATATGGAAGAATATATTGACGCTAAGAAAAATATTATTCTTCACCAAAACGCTTTTTCACGCACAGTTTTAAACCGCGATAATGAAATTACTAACGACTTCAAAAAATATGCACGCGGTCAGTCGCTTTCATTCAGCATGACCGAACCCCTTAAAAACGGTGCTTGGCTTGAAAACGACGGCACAATCCACATGACCTACCGCGGTATTGATGCACCTATTATGCACCGCGATGATATTGCAATTTTAGGTGACCACAACGTTGAAAATTACCTTGCCGCTATCGCCGCTGTTTGGGGCTTTGCAGGTATGGATTCTATCAAAAAGGTTGCTAAAGAATTTATGGGTGTTGAACACCGTATTGAATTTGTACGCGAGGTTCGAGGCGTTAAATATTATAACGACTCTATTGCTTCAAGCCCCACACGTACCATTGCAGGGCTTAAGGCATTTAACCAAAAGGTTCACCTTATTGCGGGCGGTTATGATAAACATATTCCTTACGAACCGCTTGTACCCTATATTTTAGAAAAGGTTGAAAAGCTTTACCTTTGCGGTGCAACTGCCGACAAGATTGAAGCTGCCGTTAAAGCGGATAAAAACTATAACGGTGTGCCCGAAATTATTAGATGCGAAAGCATTACCGCTGCCGTTTTAAAGGCAAATGAAATTGCAAAATCGGGCGACGTTGTTACCCTATCCCCCGCAAGTGCAAGCTTTGACGCGTACCCCAACTTTGTAGCACGCGGTAATCATTTTAAAGAATTGGTAAATAAATTATAATGAATATTAAAGATTTACTTTTTAAACTTTCATCATTAGATGCGGTTGGTAATATCACCGCCGCGTCTGATTTTGCTTACGGCATTTTATCAAGATACACTACTGCCGAAAAAATGGACAATCTTACGGTAATTGGTTTTTTAGATGGTAAAAGCGATTATACCCTTATGCTTGATGCACACATAGACCAAATCGCAATGGTTGTAACCGATATTGACGATAACGGCTTTTTAACTGTTTCAAATGCGGGTGGTATTGATATTCGCTCTCTACCCTCGCGCGCGGTTACCGTACACGGTAAGGAAAATATTCCCGCTGTATTTTGCGCTACCCCGCCCCACCTTGCAAAAGGTGAAGAAACCTTTGAAAATATTAGTGATATTAAGCTTGATACCTCGCTTGGCAAAAAAGCAAAAGAGCTTATATCACTTGGTGACTTTGTTACCTTTTCGGGCAAATGCGGTGAGCTTCAAAACAACCTTGTTTTTGGCAGAAGCTTTGACGACCGCGCCGCAGTTGCTTGTCTTTTAATGCTTGCCGAAAAGCTTCACAATAAAAAACTTCCCATAAACGTTGCCTTTGTTTTAAGCGACAGCGAAGAACTTGGTATGCGCGGTGTACGCCCTGCGGCATTCCGTGTAAACCCAAATGAAGCAATCGCTTTAGACGTAAGCTTTGGCGACGGCATTGGCATTAGCAGTGAAGAATGTGGCACCCTTTCAAAAGGTGGTATGATTGGTATTTCCCCCGCCCTTTCAAAAGAGGTATCGAACAAGCTTATTTCAGTTGCTGAAGAAAACGAAATACCCTATCAGCTTGAGGTTATGGGTTCAAGAACAGGCACTAATGCCGATATGATAAGCATTAACCGTGAGGGTGTTAAAACCTGTACGTTATCTATTCCCCTTCGCAATATGCACAGCGATACCGAAATCTTATCACTTGAAGATTTAGAAAACGTTTGCGAGCTTATTTACCGTTACGTTATGGCAGGAGGTGTCTTTAATGCTTGATTTACTTAAAACCCTTTGCCTTTTAGACGGTACTTCGGGTGATGAAGGCGCCGTTTCTGAATTTATAATAAATGAAATTAAAGGCCACTGCGAATATAAGATAGACAATCTTGGTAATATTATTTGCTTTAAAAAGGGCAAAAAACGCCCCGACAGAAAGCTTATGCTTGATGCACACACCGATGAGGTTGGTCTTATTATAACCGCCGTTACAGCTGACGGATTTTTAAAATTTGACACCGTGGGCGGTATGGATGCATCGGTTTTAGCATTTAAAACGGTTAAAATCGGTGACGTTTTAGGTATAATCAGTAGTAAGCCCATTCACCTTTTATCTAAAGATGAACAAAAGAAACCGCAAAAGGTTGGCGCGCTTTATATTGATATTGGTGCAACCTCAAAAGACGATGCATTAAAACTTATAAACCTTGGCGACACAGCCGTTATTCAAAGTGATTTTACGGTTATGGGCGAAAACATTAAGGCAAAAGCCATTGACGACCGTATTGGTTGTGCGGTGCTTATTGCACTTTTGAAAGAAAAAGCCGAATATGATTTTTGGGCAGTTTTCTCTACTCAAGAAGAAATTGGCACACGCGGCGCAAAGGTTGCAACCTTTGCTGTTAACCCCGATTTTGCGCTTGTTTTAGAGGCAACCACCGCGGCAGATATTGCGGGTGTGGCTGAAGATAAATCCGTTTGCAATTTGGGGTGCGGTCCTGCGGTTTCATTTATGGACCGTTCTACCGCTTATGACCGAGAATTATATCAAGCAGCGCTTAACAGCGGTCTTAAAGTACAAACCAAGCGTGCCGTTGCAGGCGGTAACAACTCGGGTGCTATTCATTTAAGCCGTGAGGGTGTTAGAACGCTTGCTATTTCACTTCCCTGCCGTTATATTCATTCACCTTCGTGTGTTGCTAACACTAACGATATGGAAGATATGTTAGCACTTACTAAATATATGATGAACGGCATCTTAAGTGGCGAAATAAAATGATTAAACTTATAAATGAATTGCCGCAAATTGACCGTCTTTCGGCGGAAATTGTTAAAATTTATTGCCTTTATGACAGTTATAAAACCGACCCGTCGGTTATGTTTTGGGCGCAAGATGATAACAAGTGCCTTATTGCTATGACCGACGGTAATATGATAATTTTTAATAACGGTGCAGACACAGAAGAATTATTGGAATTTGTAAACGTACTGTCCCCCGCATGTGTGTTTAGCGATATTAAAACCCTTGAAGCACTAAACCGCCTGCCCGACGAAAACATTAACGTTGTTTATAAAAAAGCAGATATAGAGGGTAATATCCCCTGCGACGAGCTTAAAAGCGATGAAATTTATAAGCTTTTGGATGTTGACGGGCTATCTCTACCTGATTATCCACACTTCGCTGTGGATTATTGCCGTCGCAAAAATCTTGGCTTTGCAAAAGCGTTTGCCATTAAAGATAAATGCGCGGTTGTAACCTTTAACAGCGGAAACAAAGCAATAATTAACGGTCTTGCAAGCCACGAAAAAGGTTTTGGCAGTATTGCTCTTAAAGGAATTTTACAAAAAAATTATGGCAAAGACTTTTTGGCCTGTTGCCGTGACAGCGTTTTGCCGTTTTACCTTAAAAACGGATTTATTAAACTTTACAATGCAGGATATTGGGTGAAAAACAAGTGAATATTAAAAACTTTTTTAACATTGATGATGAACTTTTAGCGCTTGATAATAAAATTTTAAAAAGTCTTAACGAGCGTTTTTTAGAAATTGACGATATTACCGAATATAACCAATTAAAGGTACTTAAAGCGTTTACCTCTAATGGGGTTAGCGAGGCAACCATGGCGGGCTCGACAGGTTACGGTTATGATGACCGCGGACGCGAGATTTTAGAGCGGGTTATGGCTGACTGTATGGGTGCAGAGGATGCAATTATGCGCCACAATTTTGTTTCGGGCACACATACTTTAACGGTTGCATTGTTCGGTGTTTTGCGCCCTAACGATAAGGTTTTAGTGCTTACGGGCAGACCTTACGACACTATTACGGGCGTTTTTGGCATTGACAGTAAAAATGACGGTTCTTTAAGTGACTTTGGGGTAGAATATAATGAAGTCGCATTACTTCCAAACGGCACACCCGATATAGAAGAAATTAAAAACCGCCTCTCAAAAGACAACTATAAAATGGCATATATTCAGCGTTCACGCGGTTATTCAACCCGCCCAAGCTTAGTTATTGAAGATATCAAAAAGCTTTGTGATGCGGTTAAGGAAGTATCCCCAAATACAATTATTATGGTTGATAACTGCTACGGCGAGTTTGTAGAAAAGCTTGAACCCTGCAACGTTGGTGCAGACCTTATTGCGGGCTCACTTATTAAAAACCCCGGCGGTGGTATTGCGCGTACAGGCGGTTATATTGCAGGCAGGCGCGACCTTGTAAACAAGTGCGCAGACCGTCTTACCTGCCCAGGTGTTGGTAAAGAGGTTGGCGCAACCCTTGGTATGAGCCGTGAGCTTTATCTTGGTCTTTTCCAAGCACCCCACGTTGTTGGTGAAGCAGTTAAAACTGCCGTTTATGCTTCAGCTTTATTCAAAGCAATGGGCTATGAAGTTTCACCCGAACCGTTTGACAAACGCGGTGATATTGTGCAGTGCGTAACCTTGGGAAGCGCTGAAGGTCTTGTTGCATTTTGTCAAGGTATGCAAAGCGGTGCACCCGTTGACTCATTCGTTTTGCCCGAACCGTGGGATATGCCCGGCTATGACGACCCCGTTATTATGGCGGCAGGTGCGTTTACTCTTGGTGCTTCGATTGAGCTTTCTGCCGACGGTCCCCTACGCGAACCCTATGCCGCTTGGATGCAGGGCGGTATTAATTTCCACAGCGCAAAAGCAGGCGTGCTTTTAGCCGCACAAAAAATTAGAAACGGAAGATAATTTTAATGAAACAAATTTTTGCAGGTACAGTTTTTGATATTTTACCTACACAAAACGGTATTTTATTTTCATATCATAAAGAAACACTTGACGATAAAATGATAGTTAACTATAAATTGCTTTCATTTGACACGGGAAAATTTTCAGACGTTACCAACCACGTGTATTGGGTTACAAAATTTGGTCATAACTATAAAGCTATTTTAAGATATTGCGATAACTATATTTTAAACAAATCTATTGTTTTACCAAATTCAAAGGTATTTCTTTTAAAAACCAACGGTGAAGCAATGCTTATTGATGCCGATGCCACCCCAATTTGGCAAGGAACCCTTACCTACCGTGGCGCAGTAGCAAGTGATATTATCGTTTATAAAAACGCGCTTTGGGCGGCTTACGGTGAATGTAACGTTTTACTTCGCTATAATCTTTTAAATATGCGTGAGGAGCTTCGCATAGGCGGTAATCATTCGCCTTTTAATAATCCGCGCAGTTTGTTTTTAAAGGATGATGCCGCAATAATTTGTAACCGCAATTCACAAAAGCTTTTGTCAGTCAATCTTGACAGCTATGCGGTTGAAGAATTAGAAGAATTTTCCGAACCGATTATTCAATATAGCGAATCAGGTAAATACCGTTTCGTGCTTTCAAAATCAGGTATTTATGCTATATAAAAAAACAACCCGCTTAAGAGAGACACTTCGTAAAGAAGTTGCCTCTCTCGTTTTTTATCTATATAAAACAAAATACACTTTGCACAAAGATTGTGAAAGTGTCATAGTAGGTTACATACTTTGAGAAAGGTAAATATTTGCCGAAAAGCAACTAATTTTTTCGGCTTGTGAAGTGATGTTTTTGCTAACGCAAAAGTGAAGTTGCTCACTTTGTT
>JAZQWD010000003.1:0-18139 GCA_045632165.1 Acutalibacteraceae bacterium
CTTAAAAGATGCTTTCGCATAAGCATACAAAACATAGGTGGCTTTTCGGGGTTTTCAAACTTGTTTTCGGTAAACTGTACCCTTGCACTACCTGATTTAATATTAATTAAAAGTCGTTTAACAAAGCCCTTTTTGCGCAACAAAAAGACCAGTTCCTCTTTAGAGGGCTGGTAGATTTTGTCGATATGGCAGTCAATCGCTTCTGAAAGCTCGTTTGACATACAATGTAAAAAGGCACCGTCAAATGGCATAAAATTACTCCGTTAAAATTTTTGTAATATAATCGTAAGCCGATTTAAATTCGGCAAATTCGGTCTGCTTTTCGGGTATACTTTCAAGGGCATTGGCTGCTTCAAAAAGTCGCTTTTGTTGCTTTTTAATGTATTTAATACCATCTTCGGTATTTGGTGTAACTTTGCCTATATAATAAAAGCCGTTTTCTACAGTTTTTATTTTGTTTGCAAATTTTACAACCATAACCGAATAAAGCTTATTGTTTTCATAAACAACGGTTTCGCTTTGAATTTCAAATCCGTTCTTGCATAAAAACTCACGTAATGCTTCGGCAGAGGTGGTGGGCTGCAAAATAAAGGTTAAATCTTCGCTTTTTGAAAAATCAGAACGTTCTATAATACCCGAAATAACGTTGCCGCCCATACCTGCAATAATTACGGTGTCAACCTCATCTTTTTTAATTCCCGAAAGACCGTCGCAAAGGCGCAAATCAATATTGTCGGCATTAAGCTTTTTAATATTGGCTTCGGCACGTTTTAGAGGTAACTCGTTAAGGTCTGCGGCAATTACGGTTTTGGCAATATTATTTAGTCGCAAATAAATTGCAAGATAACCGTGGTCGCACCCAATATCACACACCCTTGCACCGTGAGGTACAAGGGTGGCAATAGTTTCTAGTCTTTGACTTAACGGTTTCATTATTTGTCTGCAAAGTAAGCGTTTAATTTTGCAAGTAATGCATCACAGTCAGCACCGTGAACGTTGCATGCCTGCTCAATGGTTTCGCCGCGTGAAGCGGGGCAACCGAGACAATGCATACCAATTTCAAAGAAATATTCAGCACAACCTGTATCGATGTCTAAAACTTCGCCTATAATCATATCTTTTGTAATTTTCATTTTAATCACCTTTCAAATTTAAAATATTTTTGTTTTGTTATTAATATCAATGCGGTTATGGTTATAAAGTTTGCGATTTTCCATTGCCCAAAGCTTACCCGAAAAATCGTTGGGTGCTGTGGCTTCAATCGCTTCCTTCATTTCATAAACGCGTGAATCCATAAGGTCAAGCTCTGACAGTAATTCGGCTTCAATAAAGCCGGGACGTACTGCCGCGCCGTATTCGGGTTCGCCGTGGTGTGAAATTAGCATATGTTCAAGCAGCATAGCGGTTTTGGGGCTTATGCCAAGCTTTTTAGCGTATTCGTTTACTACCATTGCGCCCATTGTTAAATGGCCTAAAAGGTTGCCCTCAACCGAATAACCCGTAGCAATACCACTGTCGGCAACGGTATATTCCTGAAGCTTTGCAATATCGTGCAAAATAGCGCCCGAAATTAAAAGTTCTTCATCAACGAATGTGTAAAGCTTGCAAACTGCTTGCGCTAAACGAACTATTGAGAGAGTGTGTAAAAGCAAACCGCCGCGTACCGCGTGGTGAAGCTTAAAGGCAGCAGGCCAATAAAGTATTCTTTGGCGGTTGTCATTTAAAATAGTGGTTACGATTGTTTTTAAATCGGTATCCTTAAAGTTATTTGTAATGCTTAAAAGCTCGTTAAACATTTGCTCGCCTGTATAATCGGCAGATTTTACAAAATCTTCGGGCTTTACGTTATCCTCCAAGCTTGTGGGACGGATACGGTCAATTTTTAATTGGTCATTGCCGTTATATGCCGAAATTACGCCTCTTACCTTTACAATTTGGTTGGTTTCGTATTCGCCGTGAAGTTCGGGAACATAGCGCCAAAGCTTTGCGTTAATTTCACCGTCGCTGTCACCTAAGGTCATATCCAAATAACTGTCGCCCTTTGATGAGGTTTTGCGGTCAATGGTCTTAATAAGGCAAAAGCCCTCTACAAGACCTTTATTATCGATAGAAGTAAAATTCATAATACAAATCCTTTACTTATATTTACTGAATGCTTAAAAAATATTCTGCAATGCCTGCGGTAATAGTTTTGGCTTTGGCGGTATTGACATTCATATTTGTGATGTTGCCAAGGTCGTATTTGTTAGTCATATAACCGTTTTCGGTAAGAACAACAGGACAAACACTACACCTGCCCATAAAATAGTAATGCCATTTGAAGGTGGTGTTTTTATAAACCTTATTGCCATCTACTGTTAGATTAGAGTTGTGGTTAAGCATTATTTGTGCAGCTGCTTTTGAATATGGGTAATAATAGTATGCGCCAAAGCCGTTCATTGAGGTGGAATTGTTGCCGTCATGATGAATGGCTATGCAATAATCGGGCTTTAGGTCTTTAAGCATTTTTACCTTGTAATCTGCCAATTGCTCAACATCGCTTGTGCGAGTAATATAAACTGTTGCGCCAATGCTTTCAAGTTCTTTTTTGATTGCTTTTGCAAGGTTTAAATTCCATTGTTTTTCTGTTTGTTTCCCATTGCAAGATCCGGTATCGGTTTCTCCGCCGTGACCAACATCAATTAATATAACTGCACCCGTAAGGTCTGCGCCGTATTCATTATCGGCTTCTTGGACTTTTGTGGGATTTAAGAACTTAAAGCAAAGTTGGTCTTGTTCGTTATAATAAGCATCCCAACCATAGAAACCGCCCTGCTTTTTAAGGATAAAGCGTAAGGTATAATCCTGTGTTTTTTCGTTTTTAATTATCTTAACGTCAGAGAATAAGGGATGGTCTTCAGGAATGGTAATTTCACCCTCGAAAACGGTAGCATAACAAAATGTAATATCAACGTAGTTGAAGGTAACGTTGTTTACTGTAAAATTGTTGTTATATTTTTGGTCTTTAAGTTCAAGAGTAAAGGGGGCTTTCCAGTCAGTATCAAGCACTAAGGTGGTGTGATGTCCTTCAATGCCAAAGCTTTCAACACCCAACTCATTATGGTCGGGTAAAGTACCGACGTATTGTTTGGTAACTACTGTAAAATCTTTATAAGGACTGCGGCGCTTTGAGGCGTAAACCTGTCTACCACAACGGAGAGTGACTAATTGATGCTTATAACCGCCGTCACCTGATACGGTGCGAAGGGTTGCACTGCTGTAATCAACCGTGCCTTCGGGTAGGTAGTTATTGTATGGGCGGGATTTATCGGTTGTGTCCTTGCCGTTAAAGGTCTCAGCCTGGAAGGCGACAATTTCTGCAATAATACCCGACCCAACGTTAATATAGTTACCACCCGCGGGGGTTGCATCGGGGTCGTAATTAACAACAACGTCTTCTTTTTTACAGGTAATTATACCCGACGTAAAGGTTTCAGACCAACCGTTATGCACACCCGTAAAGGTGACTTTTCCTAAATTGCGGTCAACAAAGTGACCGCTAGGAAGTGTAAAATAACCCGTATAGTTTGAATCGCCACCGTTTACGTCAATTTTTTCGGTAAGGGTAATGGTTTGCCCGTTAAATTTTGCGGTAATGGTGGCGCCCGCTTTAGCTTTTGCCGAAACGTTAAGCTTAACCCCTGCCGAATAGGTTTGAGCATTTGAAGGGGTAAATGACGTAATAATTATATAACGGCGGTAAATTTTAAAGGTTTTGCTTTCTTCGCCTACTGTAAATTTAAAGGTGTTGTTACCGTGCTTTAAATTTACTGTTTTTTCAAAATTGCCCGCTTCATCACAAACTATTACTTCATCTTGCAGTTTTAATTCCTTACCTTCTTTCACGTTACCCTTAAAAGTAACGGTGGAATTATTTGTACTAAAGCTTTCGTAAATCGGTGCGGTAAAGGTTAAATATTCGGTGGGTGTAATTTCAACCTCGGGCACGTAAACGGGTTGTGAAACAACGGGGTCTTCTTCGGTTAAGTAAGAACCGCTGTTTTGTGACGGCACAAGCTTATCGCCGTATTTAATAAGCAAAAATGCAGTTGCTAGGGCTAAAATAATACCGCCCAAAGCGCAACAAATTACTGTAATTGTTTTTTTCATAGTATTCCTTTGTTTTATAATTCTTAATAATATTTTATTATATAACAATATAATTTAAATTGCAATAACTAATATGTGGGAAAAACGAAAAAACCGACCGTATTTCAGGTCGGCTTTTATTAGTCAATAATCGCAAACGGGGCACAGTAGGTGCGTATGGAATAATTACCGTTTTTGTCTTCAAATCGCACCTTTTTATAAATAATATACTCGCCGAGAGGTAACTTGCCGTAGGTTACGTCTAAATCACTTGTAAGGGTGTAAACCTCACCGCTTTCGATGGTGTAAATAACGCTATCCCACGAAAATATTTTGTCTTTATAATGCTTTTGACCTAACACCTCACGCATATAATCTCCAAAAGAAATGGGTTGTTCCTTATGAATTGCACGAATTTCGTATTCGGGGGTTACGGTAAGCTTACCAACTTCTTTTTGGTGTTCCTGTGAATGTTCAAATGCAACCTGTAAAACGTTACCTTCAAGGAAGTTTACCGACATTTTAAGTCCCCATTCGTCGAAGTTAAAATTATCATAAGAGGCAAGACCGAATAGTATATATTTTGCAGTTTCAACGTCTTTGTTGTCTATTGCAATTCTATGTTCGGGGTGTACCACCGGGAAAAATGCGATTTGGCTTTGCGGTATGTCGTAGGTGCTCAAAATTGTACGCATAATACTTAAATCGACCGGACTTGAAGCAAAAATTTCATCATCGGTATATTCCAAATTCCGTCCGCTTTTAAGCACACATTGATAAGATATTGTGCCTGTTTTCCAAACGTAAACTTCAAGACCTTTCGCGGTGGATAACCCCATATATTCTCTATAAACCGTTTTAAATATATTGTCGGCATTTACACCCGTATAGGTGGGTGTAGACCAAAACTTCTTTTCAATTTCGCGCTTGTATTTTTTAGTAATATTTATGCGATAGCTCGAAAGTGGATTACTAACAACTTTGATTTGTACATTTTCACGCTTTACATTATAACTCGAAAGAATTGCACGCATTTCAGCCATACTGCAACCTTTTGTAACGGTTAAGCTTTTATCTGAAATATCGTCATAAAGCGCACTTTCTAATGCACATTTATAGTTATTAGGTGACCACTCACAAATATAGACAATTAAACCTTCGGTTACGTCTAAATCAAAAAATTCGGGGTAGTTGGTTTGAAGAGTAGAATATTGGTTTACCGTTATCATACTTTCATAAAGCTCGCGTGCTTTTTCGGGCTCTTTAACGTGATAACTCAAAGTTAGCTTTGCAAGACCGAAGGGAATATAAACCTCGGTGAAATCCTTATTAAAAGAAATATACAAACCGTCTACCTTTGAGTAAATAGATGGATATAAGTCTTCTACACATTGTAATATAACGGTGTTGCTTAAATCTCGGCTGCCGTCTTCGCTTCGGTCGAGGGATACAGGATTTTTCGAAATTTTAAGATTTAATATTTGTTTTATAAGTTCCTTGTCAACCGACATTACATTTTCGTAATGCTCGCCATCCCATTTTTGAACGCTTAGGGTGTGTTCAAGATAAGAAGAAAGGTTAACACCTTCAATGTGCATAATGGTGTTACTTTTAGGATTGGTTAAGAAGCAAACGCCAAGTACAATGCTTAAAATAAGACAAATCGCAATAATCCATACAGTCGGCTTTTTGTAATTGAGCACCGATTTTATGCGGCTTTTAACCCCTGTTTCACCAAACGCCAAGGGGCAGGCGGTTATAAGGTGTTTTGGTACACTGCAATTTAAAAGTGCCTCAGAATATGACTTTTTAATTTCGCTACCCATTTGCTTTATAACCGCTTCGTCGCAGGCAAACTCAATATCCTTGCAAAGCAAAACGTAAGCAATCCACAAAATTGGGTTAAACCAATAAATTGTAAGCAGTAAAAAGCCAAGCGGTTTCCACAAATGGTCAAGCCGTTTAATGTGGGCTTTTTCGTGGGCAGTAACAAATTCTATATCACTTTCACTTATATTTGACGGTAAGTAAATTTTCGGTTTTATAACACCCAAAATAAATGGGGAGGCAATATTATCGCATAGATAAATATTATCCTTAAGTTTGACCGCTTCGCGCACCTTTATTTCAATTTTAAAGTAACTTACAAGCGTGTAAATTAGCATTGCAGTAACGCCTATAACCCAAACGATAGCGGCAATAAAAAGCAAAATTTGTAATGGATTTGCGCTGTCGGAAGGATTTGGTGCAAAGCTACCTGAAATAATGGGGTTTACGGTTTGATTTAAGTAAGAAATACCGCTATCAATATATGGTGTAGGGGCATAAATAATATTTTCGGGTACGGTTTTGGCGCTTGGAATTAAGCTAAATATACTTTCAAAAGAAAAAGGAATTATAAGTCGAATACCAACCGCCGCCCACATTAAAACAGTTAAGGTTTTAGGTGCTTTGCGAAGCAAAAAGCGGAATAAAATTACCGCTAAAACGATATAAGATGCAGTAATGCTCATATTCAAAACGGTAAGAAATAAATTAGTCATTTTTATTCCTCCTCGAATTTGTCAATCATTTCCCTTATTTCACTAATTTGTTCGCGGGTTAAATTATTTTTAGCGGTAAAAGCCGCAATAAAAGCGGGGAGAGAACCGCCAAAATTTTCGTTAACAAAACGGTCGCTTTGGTGTGAATAGAATTCTTCCTTTGAAATAAGAGAAGCAACACAGCCGTTTTCATTTTTTAAAATGCCTTTTTCACATAGACGCTTTAAAACAGTATAGGTGGTAGATTTTTTCCAACCAAATTTGTCAAGGGCTACTTTACAAAGTTCGGTTGAAGTAATGGGTTCGTTTTGCCATACAATATCGGCAAATTGGGCTTCAATAGCTCCCATTTGATAAATGCTCATAACTTTACCTCCATTCTACATTTTGTAGACCAAATATATTCTACACCTTGTAGACCGTTTTGTCAAGTGTTTTCAAAAAAATAAAACGGCAGAAAAAATCTGCCGTTTAAAGTTATTATTCTGAAAGCTCGCTTGCGAGGTTTTTGATAGTATTTTCGGTTTGTTCATTTACACCCGATAAAATTGTAACGTTATTTTCGCAAACAGTTAGGTTCTTGCAGTCTTGAAGCAAAATCTTCATAACCTTGGTTGCCATTGGTCCCCAACTGCCGTTTTCAATGAAGGCAATCTTACGGTTTTGGAAGTTGCGTGCAGTTAAATATTCAATAAAGGTACGCATTTTGGGGAAGATATCTGTATTGTATGTTGTAGTCGCAAACACAATTTTATCATATTTAAACGCTTTGCCAACAACTTCGTAAATATCACTTCTTGCAAGGTCAAATACTTCGTTTTTAACACCCTTAGTGGTTAATTCGTCAGCCAAAAGAAGAGCGGCTTTTTTGGTATTTCCGTAAATTGAAGTGTAAGCAATTAAAACACCGCTTTCTTCGGGTTCATAATTTGCCCATTTTGTATATGCGGTGAGGTAAGGTGTTAAATCACCAGATAAAACAGGACCGTGAAGCGCGCAAATTTTTTCAATTTCAAGACTTGCGGCTTTTTTTAGTACAGCGTTTACCTGAATACCGTACTTACCAACAATACCTATATAATAACGTCTTGCTTCATCAAGCCAATCTTCTTCGCAGTCAAATGCGCCAAATTTGCCAAAGCCATCAGCCGAAAATAGAACCTTGTCAAGGTTGTCGTATGTCATAATAACCTCAGGCCAATGTACCATAGGTGCGGTTATAAAGGTAAGGGTATGTTTGCCTAAATTTAAGGTGTCGTTTTCGCCTACTGCGATTTGGCGGTCAGATAAATCGGTACCGAAAAAGTTTTTAATCATATTATAAGCTTTTGCGTTTGCAACAACCACGGTTTCGGGGTATTTATCACAAAATGCCTTAATAGAGCCCGAATGGTCGGGTTCCATGTGTTGAACTATAAGATAGTCAGGTGCTTTGTTTGAAAGCTCATTTTCAAGATTTGAAAGCCATTTTTCGGTAAAACGGGCATCAACTGTATCTACAACGGCGATTTTTTCATCGTTTATTAAATATGAATTATAAGCCATTCCGTTAGGAACGTGATATTGACCTTCGAATAAATCAATTTCGCGGTCATTAACACCAATATATTTAATATCCTGTGTAATATTCATAAAATTCTCCTTAAAAATAAGGGGTAGCTTTGCCACCCCCTTGTATTATTTTAAAATCCCAAAAGTTTAGTGCCTGCTTCGGTAAGCTCTAAACGTTTTTCTATTGCTTGCTCGTTAGTAGTACCAACCGCACCGATATAGAGCTTAATCTTGGGTTCGGTACCCGAAGGACGAACGATAAAGCTGCAACCGTCTTCCAAGAAATATGATAAAACGTTAGAAGAAGGGAGATTTATTTTATTTTGCTCATTAGTTGTTAAATTATAAGAAAGCGATGCTTTATAGTCGTTGATTTTTATAATCTTGCTGCCGTTAAAGGTTTTGGGAGGATTAGCACGTAAATCGTCCATAATACCTTTAATTCTCGCCATACCGCTTTGACCTTCACAGGTAAAGCTCTTTTGAGCGCAGTAATAATAACCGTATTTATCGTAAATTTCGTTTAAAACGTCTATAAGGGTTTTGCCTTCGTTTTTATAGAAAGCTGCCATTTCGCAAATAAGCATTGAAGCAACAACAGCGTCTTTATCGCGGCAATGGTCGCCTGCCAAATAACCGTAGCTTTCTTCGTAACCCAAAATAAAACGTTCGGTTTCGTTTTTAGCTTCTAGAATTGAAATTTGTTCACCAATAAATTTAAAGCCGGTGAGCACGTTGATAAGCTCACAACCAAAGTCGTCGCAAATCTTTTGGCAAAGTTCAGAGGTTACGATTGTTTTAACTGCAATCGGATTTTTTGCTAAATTACCATTAGCGGTTTTGCGTGACAAGATATAGTAAAGCATAATCGCGCCAACGTCGTTACCTGTAAGAAGCTCAAAATTTCCGTTTTGATTAACTGCAATACCTACGCGGTCGCAGTCAGGGTCGGTAGCTAGTAATAAATCGGCAGGAACAGTTTCAGCCAATTTAAGCGCACAGTCAAATGCTTGACGAATTTCGGGGTTGGGGTAGGGAGCAGTCGGGAAGTTACCGTCAGGCAATTCCTGTTCGGGAACAACCGTAACGTTCTTAACACCGATACGCTTTAAAATTTCGCGTACAGGTTTATTACCTGTACCGTTTAAAGGTGAATAAATAACATTGAGTTTTGACATATCAAGTGCGGGTTCAATTTGTTGGGTTTTAACCGCTTCAAGATATTCGTTTATGATATCTTCACCGATATATTCAATTTTACCTTCACTAACTGCAAGTTCAAAATCGGTTGTATTAATTTCAGTAAATGGGTCAATGCTTTGCATAATCGAAAGCACGTAATCTGCCGCTTCGGGAGAAAGCTGTGTGCCGTCGGGACCGTATGCCTTATAACCGTTATACTTCGCGGGGTTGTGGCTTGCAGTAACCATAACACCTGCATCACAACTTAAACGGCGTACCGCGTAAGAAAGCATAGGTGTGGGCATAAGTTCCTTATAAATATAAACCTTAATGCCATTAGCGGCAAAAATTTCAGCAGTTGCTTTTGCGAAAACGTCGGATTTAATACGGCTGTCATAGCTAATAGCAACGCTACCGCCGTGGGTTTTAGAATTGATATAATCGGCAAGACCTTGTGTGGCTTGTGAAACGGTGTATATGTTCATACGGTTTGTACCCGCACCGATAACACCACGAAGACCTGCAGTGCCGAATTCAAGTTCTTTATAAAAAGCGTCGGAAATAAGATCGTCATTTCCTGCCATTTCTTTTAATTCTTTAATTAAATCAGGGTCCTTTGTTGCTTTGTCGCACCAAAGGAGGTATTTATCTTTTATCATCACATAATGCCTCCTTAGATATATAATAATAATAATTATTGTTGCATTTGTCAATAATCTTTTTATTTCTATTGCGAAATTAGTATATTTCACGAAAAAATAGTATAAAACGTGATTTTGCTTGACAAGTGAGAAAATTTAATGTATTATACTTGTGTTATAGGCAAAAAAGCTTAAATTGGTGAACAAATGCGAAATATTATTGTTGAAAATAACCAAGTTGTGTCGGATGAAGAAGCCGTCGAGCTTATTAAAGCGGGCGAGTATGGTTTACTTCCTATTATTATTGAACGTTATATGTCGGTTATTGTTGCCAATGCGAAGGGGTACTTACCTGCGGCTTACGTTGATGATGCCGTTCAAGAAGCTACGATTGCACTTTATAACGCTATTAAAACATACGACCCACAAAAATCATCTTTTTCTACTTTTGCTACGCTTTGCATAAGGCGGTCGGTATTTTCTTTTGCACGTAAAAACGGTGCACAAAGAAATATACCTGATGAGCTTGTGGCGTCTTTGGAAGATTCAGAGATTAGCGATAACATAACCCCAGAAGCAATACTTATTCAAAAAGAAGATTATGACACTTTAACCCAAAATATTAAGGTAGAACTTTCTAAAATGGAGTATGAGGTTTTACAGTTGTTTTTAGCGGGTATGTCATATTCTAATATTGCCGAAATTCTTAAAATTAGCGAAAAGTCAGTTGATAATGCTCTTTCGCGAATTCGTAAAAAACTTAAAAAATAATGGTTCTACCGTTATTATATATGCTCGTGTAGTTTAAAAAATAAGAACGTTGTAATCAAAGATGTCGGTGTGATTCCGTCCCGGGCCTAGAAAAATACACCAAGTGAGGTAAGAAAAATGTTTGAAGACAAAACACTAGTTTGCAAGGACTGCGGAGAAGAATTCGTATTCACTGCGAGAGAACAGGAGTTTTACGAATCCAAAGGCTTTGTAAATGAACCGCAGCGTTGCAAGCCCTGCCGTGACAAGCGTAAAAATGCGGGAAAGGCGCCTAAGGAAATGCACGAAGCTGTATGTGCAGCATGCGGTGGTGTAGCTAAGGTTCCGTTCATTCCCCGTGACGACCGTCCTGTTTACTGCAGCGAATGCTTTGCAAAAATGAAGGAAGAATCAGCTGAATAATTCTGATGTTTTGCGCGACTGCCTCGTTAAAGGGGCAGTCGTTTTTTAAAAATTCATATTTTTTTAATATTCTTTTATAATTTTTATGGTAAAATCGGCTTGAAAGAAGGTAATTTAATGGAAGAAAAGATTCTCATTGTTGATGACGACCAAAATATATGTGAATTATTACGCCTTTACCTTGAAAAGGAGGGCTTTAAAACTATTTTGGCTTTTGATGGTCAACAAGCGATTGATTATGCCAAAAATTACGAGCCGGATTTAGTATTGCTTGATATTATGCTACCAAAGTCTGACGGTTGGCAGGTATGCCGCGAAATTAGAAAATGGTCGCAAATGCCTATAATAATGCTTACCGCAAAGGGCGAAACCTTTGATAAAATTTTAGGGCTTGAATTAGGGGCAGATGATTACGTTACAAAACCTTTCGATACGAAAGAGGTTATTGCCCGAATTAAGGCAGTGCTTCGCCGCGTGGGCAGTGGTGATAAGCCCGACCTTCTTGAGGTTAAGTATGACAAATTGCGAATAAACCTTACTAATTATGAATTAGTAGTGGACGGCAAAACTATTGATACCCCGCCTAAGGAACTTGAACTTATTTATCACTTGGCAAGCAATCCCAACCGTGTATATACCCGCGATCAACTTCTTGATGAGGTTTGGGGCTTTGATTATTACGGCGATTCCCGTACGGTTGACGTCCACGTCAAAAGAATTCGCGAAAAGCTTGAAAATATTTCAGATGAATGGACGCTAAAAACCGTTTGGGGTGTTGGCTATAAATTTGAGGTAAAATAATTTATGAAGCTTCGCCTTTTTAAAAGATATTTTTTGGTAATGGGCGTGTCTATATGTGCCAGCTTGTTTGTTATTTTAATGCTTTTAAGCGTTGTGCTTAATAATTATGCGGTAAATGACACCTATAAATCCTTAAAGCAAAGCTGTGTTGAAGTATCAAATACCGTATCAGAAAAAACCGACGGTGATATATCGCAAAATTTCTTGTCTATCTCCCGCGCATTGTCAAGCGTTGTCGGTGCGGATATGTTTTTAACCGACGAACGCGGTACGGTGGTTGTGTGTGCCTGTGATGAGTGGCAAGAAGACAATAAATGTATTCACGCTTCATATATTGTTCCTAAAGAGGTTATAAACCGTGCGGTGGACGGTAAAAGACCCGTTATTGATAATTTGGATATGTATATAAATCCTTATTGTGTGGCGGCAAATTCATTTGAAACCGACAAAACCTATTATGTTTTTGCAACCGCATCTATGGAACAGGTCGAAGGTCTTATGAAGACAATGACAAAGCTTTTTGTTAGGGTGGCTATAATCCCTGTTTTGTTAATGTTTTGTTTGTCAATTCTTATTACTTATAGAATGGCAAAGCCGCTTAAAAGTATGTCCGACGCGGCAAAGGCAATGTCAAAGGGTGACTTTTCAAAGCGTATTCCCGTTACAAGCGACGATGAAATAGGTGAATTGGCGGTGTCCTTTAATATGATGACTAATTCGCTTTCGCGCCTTGAAACTATGAGACGCGGTTTTGTAAGCAGTGTATCTCACGAGCTTCGCACACCAATGACTACTATTTCAGGTTTTATTGACGGTATATTGGACGGTACTATACCCGAAGAACGCCACGAATATTATTTATCAATCGTATCAAGCGAGGTGAAACGTCTTTCACGCTTGGTTAACGGTATGCTGGATATTTCTCGTTTGGAAGCAGGCGAGGTTGAACTTAAGCGCGAGTCGTTTAATTTTAATGAGCTGGTTTGTGGTGTTGTTATTAGTCAAGAGCAGAGAATTGAAAAGAACAAGCTTGTAATTGAAGGGCTTGATAATTTGCCTGAAATATGTATTTCTGCTGACCGTGACCTTATTCACCAAGTTGTATATAATCTTGTTGATAACGCGATTAAATTCACGCCTGACGGTGGTAAAATTACGTTTAAAATCGGTGATGAGGGCGAAAATATGTCGTTTATGATTAAAAATACAGGCGACGGCATAAGTGAATGTGAGTTGCCCTTTGTTTTTGAACGTTTTTATAAGGGTGACAAATCCCGTTCTGACGTTAAAAAAAGCCTTGGTTTAGGGCTTTATCTTGTAAAAACTATTGTTTCGGCGCACAAAGGACAGGTTGCGGTATCAAGCCGCGAGGGTCAGTTTGCCGCCTTTAAAGTAATACTTCCTAAAGGAGAAAATTAATGGAAAATTTCAATGAAAATATTGAAAATACGGTTGATGTAGACAACGAGGAAATTAACCAGTCGACTAACGAAGAAATACCCGAATTTATTGCTGAAAGCAATGATGAATCGGTTGTTGACGTGGCATATAACCCTATTGAAATGGATGAAATATTACCCGAAAAGGAAGATAAGTCTTCGGTTAATGGGTTGAAGGTATTTGCACTTATGATGGTGGCTGTTATTTTGCTTTCTATCGGTTGTGTAGGCGGATATTTTATCGGTAAAAATAAGGGATTATATAAGCCGAACGTTGATATCGGTCTTGCCGCAAAACCTGCTAAAACCGATGAAATGACTACTACTGAAGTGTATAATAAGGTTGGCGACAGCGTAGTTGGTATTATTGTTTATAATGATTTGGGTTCTGCCTCTTATGCAAGCGGTGTTGTTTATACCGAAGACGGTTATATTGTTACAAACGACCATATATATTCAAGTGTTGCAGCGCCTAAATTTAAGGTTTATACTCAGGACGGTAAGGAATACGATGCCGTTTACGTTGCAGGTGACGTTGTAAGTGACCTTGCGGTTTTGAAAATTAATGCAAAGGGCTTTAAGGCAGCAACCTTCGGTAATTCGGATGAAATTATTTACGGCGAAAACGTTGTGGCTATAGGTTGCCCTAGCGAGCCGACCGAAAAAGCAAGTATAACCCGTGGTATAATTTCTGCTATTGACCGTCGCGTGCAAACTACCTCTAGCTACTCGGCACGACTTATTCAGACAGATAGTCCTATAAACCCCGGTTCATCGGGCGGTGCGCTTGTTAATATGTACGGTCAAGTTATCGGCATTACTTCCGCCAAGGTTGTATCAGATGATCAGGAAGCGGTTGGATACGCTATTCCCACCACAACAATGAAGTATATTGTTGAAGAACTTATAAAAGAGGGTAAGGTTGTAAGCCGTGCAAAGCTTGGTATTTCTTATTATGCCGTAAGTTCAATCGAGGTTGAACTTGGTAAGTATAAATACGTTGGCTTGTTGGTTGATTCGGTTTCGCAGGATAGTGACCTTTACGGTAAGCTTAAAAAAGGTGATACCATTGTTCAAATAAACGAAATCAATATTGATGATGACGCTATGGTGCTTAACCTTATTGAAAAATGCCGTGCAGGCGATAAAATTACCGTTACGTTTATAACCGAAAACGGTGACAGTAAAACTTTAAAAGCAACCTTGAAGGCAAACGTTAGTGAATCAAGTTATCAGTCTGATATTAACCGTTTGCCCCAAAACCCTGATGGAAATAAAGATTTTAACTTCCCCGAAGGTGAATAAAATTTAGTTAAATAAACCTTACTGAAATTTCAGTAAGGTTTATTTTTTTATATGCATATATACGACAATTTTTTTAACTTCATAGATGTATAATGATCTTGGGGTGGTTAAATTGGTGGTATATGCCGACGTATTGGTCTTTTTAAATTTAATAATCAATTATTTTTTATTGCTTTCGGTTTCAAAAATAATGCGCAAGGGCTTTGCGGTTTGGCGAATGGTTTTATCAGCTGTTTTTGGGGCGCTTTCTTCACTTTACATATTCTTGCCACCGCTTTCAATATTGCTTGAGGGGTTATTAAAGGTAACAGTTTGCATTATAATGTGCCTAGTTGCATTTGGTTTTAAATCTCCACGATTTTTTCTTAAAAATACGATTTTGCTGTTTTTAGTAACTATTGGTTTTGGCGGTGCAATGTATGGTGTGTGGCTGTTGTTTAAACCACGTGGTATGGTAATAAATAATTCGGTAGTTTACTTTGATATTTCAATTATTTCGCTAATTATCTTTACGGTTGTAGGATATATACTTTTTTCTTTGCTTTTTAAAATTTTTTCACGGTCTTCAAAGCTTGCAAGTGAATGTGAGGTTAAGGTTTTTGCAAACGGGAAGAGTATTGAACTTTCGGGTATTGTAGATACAGGAAATTCAATAGAAGATATTTTTTCTCAAGGCGAAATTATTATTTGCGGTGAAAATGTGAAAGCTAAGCTTTTTGAATGTGCCGATATTAAAAGCAATAATGCTTTAAAAACACGGTACCGCTTGTTGCCGTGCAGTACTGTTTTGGGTGTAGATATGCTTGAAGGTGTAAGGTGCGATAAAGCAATTATTAAATCAGAAAATCAAACGGTTATACTTAAAAAACCAATTTTGGCTTTTTCTAAAACCCCGCTTCAAGATAGCGAGGCAATTATTAATCCAAAAATTTTAGGGTGATATTTATGAAAATTAATACGTTTTTTTATATTTGGCTTATAAAAACTGGGCTTGTAAAACCCACGTATTATATAAACGGCGCACAAACCTTGCCGCCACCGCTTAATGCTGATGAAGAATCTATATTACTTGCGCGTGAAGATAAAAAAGCCAAGGATATATTAATAGTTCATAATTTGCGGTTGGTGGTTTATATTGCCAGAAAATTTGAAGCACCAAATACAAATATTGAAGATTTAATTTCAATCGGTACTATAGGGCTTATAAAGGCGGTAAATACCTTCAAGGCAGATAAAAATATAAAGCTTGCCACCTACGCTTCGCGATGTATTGAAAACGAAATATTAATGTATTTAAGAAAAAACTCTGTCCAACGCAATGAAATATCTATTGATGAACCTCTTAATATTGATTGGGACGGTAACGAGTTATTGCTTTCCGACGTTTTAAGCAGTGAGCAGGACGAGGTTTGCCGTGGTGTTGAACAAGAAGATGAAAGGGTGATTTTAAATAATTTTGTAAGTGATTTGTCACCGCGCGAAAGGCAAATAATGGAAATGCGCTTTGGGATGAATGGGTATGAGGAGTATACTCAAAAAGAGGTTGCCGACAGTTTAGGTATTTCGCAGTCATATATATCACGACTTGAAAAAAGAATTATAAATAAATTAAAAAAGCAGATTGAAAAAACTGTTTAGTTGTGGTATATTATTAAATACTAAGATAAAATGGATGTTGAAAATGAATTTTGTATTATCATATTTATTTGTAATTAATTTAGTTGCTATATTAGCTATTGCTATTGATAAGTCGGCGGCGCGCAGTGGTGATGCTCGTGTGAAAGAAAGCTCACTTTTGATTGTCGCAGCTATTGGTGGCGGTATTGGTATGTATATAGCAATGAAATTATTTCATCACAAAACAAGAAAAAATAAGTTTAAGGTAGGAGTTCCGGTAATCGTTCTGACTGAAATTGCTTTAGTTTCAATTATTTATTTTATTTTTTTAAAATAATTTGAAAATTTTTATTGACAATTGCGATTATGCTTGGTATAATATTAAAGCTGTCTAAATGATTCATTAGCTCAGACGGTAGAGCACTTGACTTTTAATCAAGGTGTCCGGGGTTCGAATCCCCGATGGATCACCAAATTAAAAAACCGACCTTATTGGTCGGTTTTTTAATTTTTTATGTATATAGGGGATTCGAAGCCTGAGAGGGTGAGGAGCGTAAAAAAACAGTTCGGTGAACTGTTTTTAGCGACGAAGTGCGAGACGGGTACTGTTTGCAAAGCAAACGGTCGTCGAGTACGAAATGCGCAAAGCGAATTTATCCCCGATGGATCACCAAAAAACCGCAATACCCTTTAGGGTGTTGCGGTTTTTTATTTTTGCAAAAAATAATCGGGGATGAGAACCCTTGGGTTCGGTGCAGAGTACCCCCGATATTCGTATTACGAAATGCGCGAATCGGATTTATCTCCGATGGATCATAAAAACATTAAACCCCGCAAGGTTTTCCTTGCGGGGTGTTTACTTAATTATCCCTGGAACATTTTTCGGCGTCGATGGCTAATACAAGCATTAAAGCGTATAACGCGTCGTCGGGGTTAAATACGTCAATTGTATAGGTGTCGGTCCAGTTCCAAATTTGCTTTGAAATATCGGCAACGGGGATATTTTGTTGGTTTAAAATGTTATAATCCCATTCAAACCAGTTGCCCTCAACCTTCCAACCGTTAAAATCAATATTATAACGGGGTGTAAAAAGTGTAAATTCACGGCTGATACAACCGAGGTATTGCTCGCCCTTATAAATTTCAAACTTTGGTAAAAACGAGAATATTTTTTGTTTTACGGTGCCAACCTCTTTGCCGTTTTTGTCGTATATTTTTAAAAGATGTCCCCAAGAAAGCTGACCCTTTACAACGTAAAGGGTGTTGCCGTCCTCATCATAAATATCGTAGCTGTCAAACCACGAAAACATACGTTGCTTAAATAAAAGCTTCATAAAATCACCTAGTTCTTTAAACTTTGAAGCGGGGCAGGGATGCGACCTGCACGGTCAATGAATTTGGTGGGTAATTTGTTAAGGTTAACGTCCATAATAGGACCTGAGCCTAAAAGACCGCCAAAGTCAAGCTCTTCGCCCTTTTGCTTGCCGATTGCGGGAATAACGCGAACTGCGGTGGTTTTGGAGTTAACCATACCAATTGCAGCTTCGTCGGCAATAATTGCTGAAATAACTTCAGCAGGGGTTTCGCCCGGAATAACAATCATATCAAGACCAACCGAGCAAACAGCGGTCATAGCTTCAAGCTTTTGAAGTGATAAATCACCTGAACGGGCAGCGGCAATCATACCGGCGTCTTCACTAACGGGAATAAACGCGCCCGAAAGACCGCCTACATGGCTGGACGCCATAACGCCGCCCTT
>JAZQWD010000004.1:0-7644 GCA_045632165.1 Acutalibacteraceae bacterium
CCCCTTTAACTTTTTAATGAATAGTTTTTAAAATTTTGCCAAAAATAAATATAACGAGGTGAACATATTGCAAAAAATAATAAATAAAAAATCATTCACACTTGGTATAATTTTAGCAGTATTCTTACTCGCTATAATAACCGCTAGTGCATTAAGCGTTAAATGTAAACAAGAAAACCCCGACAGTTGGATTTTACAAAGCTATGAAAATACTGTTGTACTTTTAAATAACGGTGAAGTTGTTGAAGTGTTTGGCAATATATCGCTCGACACATTGCCACAAGAAGATTTAAAGCATCTTGAAAACGGAATTGCATTTTTAACAAAAGAAGAAGCTATGCTTGCAATTGAAGATTATGACGGATAAAAACAAACCTTTCGAACAAATCGAAAGGTTTGTTTTTTATAAAAATTCTCTTGGGTCCATTCCATAAAGCTGCACAATTTCAAGCTTATCCGAATGTAAAATATCATAACTCGTTGCAATTTTGCCGCCGTCTGAATCTAAATCTACTCCAAAATAATCCCAAGCATACCACGCAAGATAAGAGCAATGCAATGTAAAACGCTTTGAATTAACGTCGGGCGCTTTATTTTTGCCCCACCCCGCAAAAAGACTATACGGTTTATTAACAAGGTTTTGTTCGGCAAAAGTTGCTACTTCTAAGCCCTGTTCAGGCGTAATATCCTTAACACGAAGTACAGCAAAATTCGAATAATCCTGCCAAAAATAACTACGCTCTACCGAAGAATCGTAAAGCATACTTATACTTTCAACGGTTCTGAATTCATCAATAACAATTGCCGCGTGACCGTGTCGCCAACCCCACGTATGGGTCGAAAGAGTAACCAAAATATCGCCGGGTTGTAAATCATAAAACGGGATAAGCTCATTTTCCAAACGTTCTTCACGAGTAAACCACTTAATCATAGGCGAACATACAACATTGTCGTTAGCAAAAAACAGTTCTTGTGCCTCTAATATTTCCTCAAAACGGTTTTCCTCAATCATTTTACGGGCAGTATTTACACCTATACCGGTTTGAAGAAAAATAGTTTGCAAATCAGTATCTTTTGTTAATGTTATTCTATCATAATTTGGAGTAAAATAAGGTTTATTATGTGCTACAATATGTTGAGTAAAATGATTAGCCCCAGTAAAAAGTACCAAAGCAATTAAAAGCACTGCAACAATTCTTACACTAATTTTAACCCATTTTTTATTTAACATACTTACCGTCCAAATTTGCTTTAATCGATTGGTTAATTTCTTCTCTAAAAGCAAGAAGCTCGTCGTTTGTGGGACAAGTATTATAGGTCACTTTACCAAAATGCTTATTACAAATTTCAATAACCTTTTCCCTTCCGCTCATTACTTCAAGCGTTTTCAGCGCACGATTATCAATAAAGCATTCACCGAAAACCTTCATTCGAAGTGTAATAAGCGGTGTTCCGTCAGTATTTGGATATACAATATAACGACTACCTGAATCACCCGTTTGAAAAGGAATACCCATACCGTGGCAAAGTGTACCATAATAAAAATTATATGCCCAATTAAGATACCCTTTTGCGTTATTGCAATACATTTGAGTACCAAGCATTCGGTTTCTTGCACCGGTTGTAGGAATTAATCGGTTGGAAAGCCCTTTAAATACGTGAGCACCCGTATTATAAACCCAATATTTATCACAATTTTCGATGAACTTGTCCATATCCTTTGATTCTAAAATTACAATCGGGATATCGACCGTTCCGTCATCATAATAGTTATATGTCGCTAAAGCATCTCCAAACATATAACCCTCTAGTTCGCTGCTAATAACGCTTTTAGCGTTTTTGTAATATTCGATATGTTTTTCGCTCGGTTCATCTGAAATATGGAACAATATATTTTTACCATAACCGACATCATCTAAAAACAACTTTAATTCTCTTAAATATGCTCTTAAAAAGTCACTATATTCTTTTGACATAGAATCGGTTTCCCAACCGAAAATACGTTTATACTCACCGTCTACGTTAGCCATAATTTTGGGAGCATACTGTGCACCCCATTGAGTAAACAAATGGCTATGCTCAAGATGGGTAGCACCTGCTTTTTTACATATTTCAACGTAACGGCGCATAAGTGAAAAATCAAAAGTATATTTACCGCCTTTAAGGGTTACACCGACAAGCTGAGTTGTAGGTCTTTCCTGACCTACGGGAGTATCAAGCGGTGGTGTAAATGCGGGTACAAAAATCATATTTTGACCGTGTTTTACTGCAACGTTAATAAATGCTTCAATAACCTCAAAATGCTTATCCGACCACATTTCAAGGTTATAAATATCGGCAAGACATTCAGGATAAAACCAAGAGGTATTATGAACGTCTTGCGCCAAAAGACATTTATCGATTATCTCTAAATTAAATTCTTCACTAGTAATTTCACTTTGGTCACTTGAAGCATAAAACGTAACCTTGATTTTATAGTTACCTGCCTTTAGTTCCTTGCCATCTTCGTTAACCGTAAACCACAAAGAATTATAAAAATTATGAGCAGCAAGCAAATGCTTTTCATCTATTTCAAAATAATGCGGTTCCCAAAAACCATCATTTCTTACTTCATTCTGAGTATTTCGCTTATACAAAACATCAGGATATAAACCAATCGTTTTGCGGTCATAATGTTCATCGCAATTATTTGGATAAGGAGTCAAAAGATTAACGTAACCAACCTTATAAACTGAAATATCCGATAAATCTAAATCGGTTTCAATTTTTGTATAAAACGATATACTATTTGGCCAATCGTTATCCTTACGGTAAGCAATTTGGAATGAAAACGGTTCATTTTTAAGACATGAAGCCGCTTTAAATTCCCTACCGTTTACCTCATCAGGAAAAACCTTTGTAAGTGAAGAAACAACTCTTGTGATAATACCCATTTCAGCACCTCATTTTATCATTTGGTTAAACTCGTTCTCATCAATAACTTTAACACCAAGCGCATTCGCTTTATCAAGCTTACTACCCGCTTCTTCGCCCGCCAAGACAATGCTTGTCTTTTTAGATACCGAAGACGAGGTTTTACCGCCAAAGCTTTCGATAATTGCAGCCGCCTCGCTTCTTTGGTATGTCGGTAGCGTGCCAGTTAAAACAAAGGTCATTCCTGCAAATCGGTTGTCCTTTACCACTTTAAGCGACTTAGTGTTAACACCAAGTTCTTTTAATTTATCAATCATTTCTTTAGTGTCGGCAAGTGAAAAGAATTCCGCCGCCGACTGTGCTAAAATACTGCCAAAGCCCTCAATGTTTTCAAAATCATCTACAGTAGCGTTAATAATAGCTTCAATATCGCCAAAATGCTCACTAAGAAGCTTTCCTGCCTTTGCACCTATATGACGTATACCAAAAGCAAAAAGAAGTCGTGAGAGGTCATTTTCTTTAGATTTGTCAATAGCCGCTTTAAGATTTTGAACAGTTTTTTCGCCCGTACGTTCAAGCTGTGCTACTTTTTCATAATCTAGTGAATAAATATCAACAATATTGTGAAGCAAATCAGCATTTACAAGTTGTTCAAGCATTGAAGGTCCTAAACCCTCTATATCCATTGCATCACGTGATGTGAAGTGGATAAGATGCCTTAAAAGCTGTGCAGGACATTCGGCATTTGTGCAACGAATAACTGCCTCATCATTTTCGCGGAAGACAGGCGCGCCACAAGAAGGACAAACCGTTGGCATTTTGTAAAGTTCAGAGTTTACACCCTTTTTAGATACTGTCAAAACCTCAGGAATAATATCCCCTGCTTTGCGAACGATTATAGTGTCCCCAATGCCAATACCCTTTGAAGTAATAAAATCTTCATTATGAAGCGTTGCACGGCTAACAGTAGTACCCGCAAGTTGAATAGGGTCAAAAACAGCAGTAGGTGTTAAAGCACCCGTTCTACCAACGTTAATTTCAATTTCTTTTAAAACGGTTTCTTTTTCTTCGGGTGGGTATTTAAATGCAACCGCCCATTTAGGGAATTTAGAGGTACTGCCCATAGTTTCACGATATGCAAGGTTATCGGCTTTTACAACCGCACCGTCAATATCATAAGGTAAATCACCGCGACTATCCCCTATGCGGTTAATTTCGTCAATTACACCGTCAACAGTTTTACATTTAAGATATGTCGGCAATGTGTTAAAGCCCAAATTTTTAAGAAAATCAAGAGTTTCTATATGAGAAGAAAATTCTTTATCGGTAATACGCTGAACGTTGAAAATAAATATATCTAACTCGCGTTCTTTAGTAATTTTAGGGTTCTTTTGACGAAGTGAACCGGCCGCCGCATTACGAGGGTTTTTAGCAGGTGCTTCACCTAAGTTTTCCTGTCTTTCGCGAAGACGTAAAAAACTGTCACGAGGCATATATACCTCGCCTCTTACTTCAAGCTCACCCATAAATTTAATTGCTTTTGGGACGGATTTTATTTGTAAAAGATTAGCCGTAACGTCTTCACCCGTTACACCGTCACCACGAGTTGAACCGCGAAAGAATAAACCGTCACGGTATTCAAGCGACACAGAAAGACCATCAATTTTCGGTTCAACAGAAAGCTCGGTTTTATCAAGATCTAATTTAGATAAAAAACTTCTTAATTCATCAAAATTGAAAACGTCTTGCAAGCTTTCCATTTTTACCGAATGTACAACCTCGGTAAATAATTTTGAAGCCGCACCGCCAACCATTTGTGTCGGCGAATCTTCATATTTAAACTGTGGAAAATCATTTTCTAAATCTTCAAGTTCACGAAGCATTGCATCATACTCAAAGTCAGATATTTCGGGCGAATCTTCAATATAATACTTTCTATTATGGTACTTTAAGATATCGCTTAATTCTTTAATTCTTTTTTCTGCTATACTAATATCCATATTATTCTCCTGCCAATGCTCCATAATCATTTATAAGACCAGATGTGTTATCGTTAAAATCCTCAATAACGTTTGTAAACGCATCGGGTGTTGCACCTACAATAACTGTTTGCGCCGCTATTGCGGTAGTTTCGGTACTAACGCCACCCGTATACCATGCTGTAACAAAGCTTCCTTTAATTGTGATTTTAACGTTAATTAAATGTAACGTTTGGTTGATACCCGCCGCTTTAAATTCGTGAACAAAATCAACAAAAGCCGTTGTTGTAAGTTCCATATCAAAAGGCACCTTAGGACCAATACCCGAAGTATAAGGTGTGTCTAAAAAACTGCCCAATGGTATACTAACTTTAAATTGTTCCCTATTTGCAATAATATTAGAAATTTCGCTAGAAATTCTGCTTTTTAGGTTATTGATTTTATAAATATCTATTTCAAGACTTTGAACTGCACCCGCCTCATCACGCGAAAGCTTCGCAATTTCATCATAAGAAATGCTTTGATTTTCTAAAACGCGTATAACTGCCTCGTTTGCAGAATTAAGCATTGCGGTTTCAGCAACACTTTCAGCATAACGCTTAATAACAGGTAGCATTTTATAATAGTTAAATCCAAAAATCAAAAGCAAAATTAGTAATAGACATAGCCACGCCCTTAAAGCAGTTAAAAACGATTTTTTAAAATTTTTCGCCATATTTTTGCCCCTTTTCCTAATATATTTTACGAAAAAAGAGCCAAATGGTTAATTTATTTAAGACGACCGTCCATTATATATTGCGCCAATAAGTCACGAGCATATATATCAGGACCAAGGCGTTCAATTTCGGTAAGTCTGTTTGCTTTATATGTGGAGGTATAAGAGTCAACAACAACGTAGTACGTCTTGTTAGATTGTATATTATTTTTAACCTCGGCGCCGTAAGAGCCATAATAAACGTGATAATCTTCGTTTGAAGTTTCAAAGAATTTAGATTTTAAATCACTGCCTTTAATACTGCAAAGCACCAACTCGTTATCAAAGGGTAAAATGCTTAATAGGTCAGAATATCTAACCTCGCCTGCGAAAAGGTAATAAGGACTGCGAAGTCTTAAAAATCCCCCTCCAAGGACAATATCGTACTTTTCGCCCCATACTTCTATTCCCTTTTCATAGTATAATCTTGCAACAAGGGCTTCTACATATTCACTATTCTTTTTAGATGGATTATTTCCTAAAACCTTGTTTGAAATTTCAACTTCATCTTCGTATTTTTTAAGCAAATCTTCTACAATAGAATCCTTACTTAAATATTGATAAAGAGAATTAGAAATAAATTCAGCATCAGTAACGTGTTTGTTAAGGTTTACCGCATTAACAGCAAATTCAACGTGAGAAATACCCTTGTTTTCACCGCCGCCTTGTAAATGATAAACACCGTACGCATCCTTTAAAACGTAGTTTTGATGAGTGTGCGCCTCAAACACAACGTCAACGTAACCGCCTATTGAAAGCGAAACGTCATAATAACTTTTAAGTGACTCGTCAGCTATCATACCCTTGCCGCTTGATGATCTATCATAACCGTCATGCAAACTGTAAACGACGATTTGGGCGCCTTGCTTGCGAAGTTTTTCGGATTCAGCTTTAACAAGCGCTGTTAATTCTTTTCCTGTTTTAAAGTAAACGTCTTTAGACATATCTGAAGCGATTGAAGAATAATTATTACCCGCAGCGCCGATAATACCAATCTTAACACCGTTACGTTCAATTAAAACCGAAGATTTTGCATAATCCACACGCTCGTTATCGTCTTTTGCATATACGTTAATGGCTAAAATCGGGAATTTTGCAATTTTTTGATTTTCGACAATCGCGCCACTGCCCCAATCATATTCGTGGTTACCTATTGCCATACCTTCAAAGCCAACATAATTCATCCATTCAGTGGTAAGATTGCCTTTTGTTAGGTTAGATTCCGAACTTCCCTGCCACATATCACCGCTTGAAAGTAAAACAACATTTTCTTCTTTCTCATACATAAGCTTGAAATATGAAGTTAGCTCATCAACACCGGGTTGTGAAGAACTGTCGGTAATTTTACCATGAAGGTCATTAACCGAAAATAAATCGATATAAATCAAAA
Organism: Acutalibacteraceae bacterium; assembly: GCA_045632165.1. Classification (GTDB taxonomy): domain Bacteria; phylum Bacillota; class Clostridia; order Oscillospirales; family Acutalibacteraceae; genus UBA737. The sequence continues at coordinate 7,037 of JAZQWD010000004.1, forward strand.
CCGATTCGTTACATTTATCACATTTGCCGTTATTGTCGTCATCTTTGTGATTTTTCTTAATTTCTTCAAGGGTTTCTCCCTTTTCGTTATCGGGCTTTAAACCGTCACCGTTTGATGGCGTACCGTCTTGAACACCGCTTTGGGTCTGATTTTCCCCACCGCCCGAATTAGTATTCGAATTGCTGTTAGTATCACCCTTACAAGCGGTTAAAAATAGCATTAAGACAAGCAAAATAGCAATTAACGACTTTTTAAACTCTTTAATTTTAAACATAAATTCATACCTTTTTTCAAATATAATTATTCATAATATATTTTATCACACAATTATAATTTAGGCAAGATAAAAAAGCGTAAAATTACTCTTGACATTTTACAAAAAAACGTATATGATAATAAACATGCGGGTGTGGCGGAATTGGCAGACGCACTAGCCTTAGGAGCTAGCGCTTACGCGTGCAGGTTCAAGTCCTGTCACCCGCACCATATCGAGTGTTCATAACCAACTTGAATGTTGGAAGTGGGCACTCGATTTTATTTATATTATAAGTTGATTTAGAGAATAAAGAGATTAAAATTTTATAAATGTATTGAAATTACATTAAATA
>JAZQWD010000005.1:0-37086 GCA_045632165.1 Acutalibacteraceae bacterium
AATGAACTGGAACAAGCAGGAACTTAATTCTTTAATGAATCAAATGAACTACGTTAAAGAATTACCTGAAATACCTGGTGGTTATATTGTTACAAGAAATTTGGCAAATGCTTTTAACGACGTGGTGATTAATGGAAAAAATCCGCGTGCAAGTTTAGAAAAATGGACCGATAAAACTTCAGTTGAAGTTAAACGTAAACAAAAAGAATTTGGAATCGAGGGATAAAATGAAGCAAGCGGTAATAAAAAATGAATTTTCTTTGCGAAACCGCATTAAAACTGATTTAAAAAAGAATTATCAGTTATATATTTTATCCGCACCATTTGTGATTTTGTTTGCGGTTTTTGTGGTTTTGCCGGTTGTAATTTCAATTGTATTAAGTTTTACACAGTACAACATGTTAGAACCCGCTAAGTTTATCGGGCTTACTAATTATGTGCAAATGTTTTTTGGCGATGACGTTTTCTGGGTTGCCTTTAAAAATACAATGATATTTGCGGTTATAACAGGTCCTATCGGATATATTTTGTCCTTTGTGTTGGCATGGCTTATAAATGAGCTTAATCCCACGCTTCGAGCAATCGTAACTTTCGTTTATTATGCACCCGCTCTTACGGGTAACGTATTCTTCATTTGGCAATATATATTCAGTGGCGACAGATATGGCTTTATTAACAATTTGCTTTTAAAAATGGGCTTTATATTAGAGCCGATTCAATGGTTAAGTGACACCCGTTATATGCTCACCGTTGTGATTATTGTTCAAATATGGTTAAGTTTGGGTGTTAGCTTTTTGTCATTTATCGCGGGCTTCCAATCGGTTGATAATTCGCTTTATGAAGCGGGTGCAATAGATGGTGTTAGAAACCGTTGGCAAGAGCTTTGGTATATAACCCTTCCTGTTATGAAGCCGCAAATGATGTTCGGTGCAATTATGCAAATTTCGACCGCGTTTTCAGTGGGCGCAATTTCGCAAACCTTGGTTGGTTATCCAAGTAAAAATTATGCCGCACATACAATAGTTTTACATATTATGGACTTTGGTACAATCAGATATGAAATGGGATATGCTTGCGCCATTTCGGTGTTCTTGTTCTTAATGATGGTTGTTTTCAAATCTTTGGTTACTCGCATACTGTCGTTGGTAGCGGATTAAAGAGGTAGAAAAAATGACTAAAAAAATAAAATTTATTCGTTCTCATGCGGGTGTACGCAAGCAAACCCGCGGTTGGTTTGGCAATTTAATAATAGCTTTACTTCTTACAGCTGTCGGCATATTTATGCTTTTACCGCTTGTTTATGCGTTAATGCAATCCTTTAAGCCGATTGATGAATTATTCTTATATCCTCCGCGCTTTTACGTTATGCGCCCTGTTACAACAAACTATACAATGCTTTTAAGGCTTATTAATAACCTTTGGGTGCCGTTTAGCCGTTATTTGTTTAACAGCGTGCTTATAACAATAGTGGTAACCGTTGGTCAGATTATTATAACCTCTGCTGCGGCTTACACAATGTCAAGGTTTAAAACTGCAATTAGTTGGATGTTTCAGCTTGTTGTACTTACCTTGTTATTTAACGGTACGGTTTTAGCAATACCGCGTTATATCATTATGAATGAAATTGGTGCCGTTAACACCTATTGGGCATATATTTTGCCTGCGCTTCCGTCTTCAATGGGTCTCTTTTTAATGAAGCAGTTTATGGACCAGTTACCGCATGCTTTAATCGAGGCATCTATGATAGACGGCGCAAATCATTTCCAAATTTATTGGCGCATTATTATGCCGTCTGTAAAGCCGGCATGGCTCACGTTACTTATTTTCTCTTTCCAATCTATTTGGTCAATTACGGGTGGTAGCTTAATTTATGATGAAGAGCTTAAAATGTTACCCGACGCTATCAATCAGGTGCTTTCGGGAAGCATTGAAAGAACAGGCGCCTCTACTGCTGGTAGCGTACTGCTAATGATTCCGCCAATTGTAATATTCATATTTACACAAAGCAACGTTGTGCAAACAATGACAAGCTCTGGTATTAAGGAATAGGGGGCGTATTAATGAAAAAAATATTTAAATTATTAATATGCGTTTTGCTTATTGCCTTGACCCTTTGTACGCCGTTTGTTGCTTTTGCTAAATCGACTAATACTTATTCATACAGTGGGGAAGAGCCCAAGCTTTCACCCGATGCCTGCATAGTTGAAAAAAGCATTTACGGCAAGGACATCGGTTGCGGAGATTTAAAATCACCGCAGGATTTATGTATATTCGGCGATGAAATTTATATTACCGATAGCGGTAATAACCGTATTGTCGTTACCGATTTATCATTCAAATTCAAGCGTGAAATTAAAAGCTTTATAAAAGATGGTCAAGAAACCTTGCTTTCGGAACCTAAGGGTATGTTTATTAATGATGACTGCCTTTGCGTTACTGATACGGGTAATGCACGAGTTTTGGTTATCGACAATTCAGGAAACGTGGTTTTAACACTCGAAAAACCGAATAGCGAGCTTTATAATCAAAAGCTTGAATTTAAACCTCAAAAGGTTTTAAAGGATAAAAACGGTTTTTATTACGTTATAAATTTTGGTAACTATGAAGGCGCGCTTTTATACAACCCCGACGGTAGCTTTAATTCATTTTTCGGTGGTAATAAGGTAACGGTTACTGTTACGCTTTTGGTTGAAAACTTTTGGCGCAACATAATGAATAAAACCCAAATTTCAAAGACGGTTCAAAATATACCGCAAGAATACGGTAATTTTGATATTGACAGTAAGGGCTTTATTTACACCTGTACTAATAATACAACCGATAAGGTTGACCAAATCAAAAAACTTAATCCCAACGGTGAAAACGTGTGGGATTCGGGTAAGAATTACGGGGATACTGCCGAAATTTACGACGGTAAAAACGAATTAGTTACCCGTATAGTAGATTTATCTATTGATGAAAATGACTTTATCACTGCGGTAGACAGTCAGTTCGGTCATATTTTCCAATATTCGGCGGTTGACGGCAGAATACTTTTTGCACTTGGTAATATCGGTGCACAAAGCGGCACCTTTGCGACACCCGCGGCCATTGAAACCGATAACGATTTTATCTATGTTCTGGATTCCTCTAAAGCTAATATTACAGTGTATAAGTATACACAGTACGGCAAAGACGTAAGAACAGCAATGACTCTTTTCAACGACGGTAAATACCAAGATGCGTTAGATTACTGGAAAACCGTCATTCGCAAAAACGGTAATTTGCAAATTGCATATATCGGTATCGGTGAGGCATTACTCGGTCAAAAAAAGTACACCGAAGCCATGGAGTATTTTGAAATAGGTAGATATAAAGAAGGTTATTCAGAAGCATTTTTGCTTTATCGCAAAGACCTCTTGCAAGATAACTTTACTTGGATACTTATTTTTGTTGTCGGTTTACTTATAACCGTTTATACGGTAAGCTATATAAACAAGAAAAATAAAAAGGTTGATTTCACCATAAAACGTTATAAAAAATGGCAATATCCGTTTTACGTTTGCTTCCATCCTGCCAAGGGCTATGAAGACCTTAAGTGGTCAAATCAAACCTCGTTTGTGGCATCGATTATAATACTTGCACTTTGGTTTGTATCAAGTATATTGAAGCGTCAAAATACGGCTTTCTTGTTTAATACCAATTTAGATACGTTAGTTGAATTTAATATTCTTGTTCAGTTTTTGTCAACGGTTGGTCTTTTCGCAGCATTTGTTGTTATAAACTGGGCATTATGTACCTTGTTTGAAGGCAAGGGCACAATGAAAAATATTTGGATTTACACATCCTATGCACTTATTCCCGTAGTTATTTCCAATTACTTATGGGTAGGACTCAGCTATGTTTTCGGTGCGGATGAAGCAGCATTTTTAAACATTATTAATGCCGCATGCCTTATATGGGCATTGGCACTTTTGTTAAAGGGAATGAGCGTGCTTCACGAATACAACTTAAAGCAGGTTATACTTTCGCTTTTGGCAACTGTGTTCGGTATGGCAATCGTTGTATTTTTACTTGTATTGGTTATCAGTCTTTTTAACCGACTTTTAACCTTCTTTACGACAATTATTGATGAAATTAGAATGCATTCTGTAATGAAAGGAGGATGATTATGAACTTTAAAAAAGCAATATGCCTTTCGGTCGCAATCCTTACCGCCGTTACTGTATATTGTCCTAAGGTTAACGCCAAGGAAATGAATAAAAGCAGTAACAGTGCCGTTTCGGTTAATTCTAATTTAGAAGTTGAAAACCAAAACTTTGTTTTAACGGCAGACAAAAACGGCTCGGTTAAGCTTTTGGTTAAAGAAACCGGTGAATATTGGTACTCGAACCCTATTGACGAAGAAATGAATTCACAGGTTAATGGTATTAACAAGATGAAAATGCAGTCGCAACTGATTGTAAGCTATCTTGTAAACGGTAAAAACGAAAAGCTCGCTACAAGCTGTGCTTCGGCAACAAATAAAAAGGGTGTCAAGATTAAAGCCAGCAATAAAGGTATTAGAATTGATTATTGCTTTGTAAAAGAGGAATTTACAATTCCTGTTCTTTACAGTATTGATTCAAAGGGAATGACCGCTTCAGTCCTTAACAATGAAATTGAAGAAAAAGGCGAAAATACCATAACAAAAATCATCCTTCTACCTTATTGGGGTGCGGCCTCTACTAAAGAAAACGGCTATTTTTTAGTGCCTGACGGTAGCGGTGCTTTAATTAACTTTAATAACGGCAAAAGCGGTAGTAATTATCAACAAAATATTTACGATACCGACGGACTTATGAACGTTGAAAGCAGTATAACTATTACCGAAAAAGCCAATATGCCGATTTTTGGTATTAAGAAAGAAAATCAATCGGTTTTAGCGGTTATCGAGGACGGCGAATCGGATTGTAAGCTATACGCTTTTGTAAGCGGTACTAATGGTCCTTATAATACGATTTATCCCGAATTTACGTTTAGAAAATCATCAGTAATTAAGATGCTCTCAAAAACCTGGTATCCTTTGGAGGTTACCTTTATTTCCAATAAAAAGGTAAGCGATACAAACTTTTCGGTTAAGTTTATTCCTGTTATGGACGAGGATAAGGGATATAGCGGTATAGCAAACGAATACCGAGAATATTTAAAGAAGGAATTAAATCTTAAATCCAAAACAAAATACGGCTACGTGCCTGTTTATCTTGATATTTACGGTTCGGTTTTAGTTTCAGATAATTTTTTTGGCTTCCCTATTACGGTAAATAAAGCCATTACCGATTGTGGTGAGGTTGAAGAAATTATTAAGACGCTTAAAAAGGGCGGAATTGAAGATATAAACATAAGATACAAGGGCACTACCAAGGCGGGACTTGACAATAAAAAAGTACCCAATAAATTTAAGGTTACAAGCTCTATCGGTGGCAAAAAGGAACTTAAAAATTTAATGACCTTTGCCGAAGATAATAAAACTGAAATTTACCCTGATTATGATTTTATTTATTTTAAACGCAATGCAAAATCAATTTTTTCGCCGAATAATGTTATTCAGGACGTGCGCCATAAAAACGGTGTTTTTTATGAATATGATATAAGCAGCGGTCGAACAACAAATGATAGCAAATATGCCCTAAAGCCCGAAAAAATTGAAAAGAATGTTTTAAAATTTTTAAAATCTTATAAAAAATTCGGTAGTAAAAATTTATCGCTTTCAACCTTGGGCAATACTTTATTTTCGGATTATGGTAAAGATATTTGTTTGAGCCATGACACCAAGGAAAAATTTAAATCAATTTTATCAAATATAAACGGCGAAAAAATAAACACAATGCTTGAAGCACCTTACGTTTATGCTTTGCCGTATGCAAATGCTATAATTTCTGCACCTGTTGAAAGCAGTAATTATGATATTGAAGACATTAGTGTGCCTTTTTATCAAATGGTGCTTCACGGTATTGTTTCATATTCAATGCCATCAATGAATTCATTTGCCGACAGTAAAACCGCAATGCTTAAAGCGATTGAAACGGGTAGCAGCATAATGTATTCGTTATCGGCAACCGAATTTGCGGAAATTATCAACGACGGCTATGATGAACTCGGCTGTACTTATTATAAGGATTGGCTTAATGAAATTATAGAGTCGGGAAATATTGTGAGCGAAGTGCTTGAAAAGGTTGCTGATTGTGAGATTTACAGTCACACAAAGTTAACTGAAAATATATATAAGACCGTTTATTCAAACGGTGTAAGCATTTATGTTAATTACGGTGATGCTGATATTTCTATTGACGGTGTTACTGTTAAAGCGAAGGACTTTTGTGTAGCGGAGGTGAGCCCAAATGAAGAAGCTTAAAATTACTAACGAACGTAGAAATTCTTTAACGGGCTTCTGCTTCACTATACCGTGGATTGTCGGATTTATTTATTTTTTCCTGATTCCGTTTGTTAAAGCTATTTTTTATTCTTTTTCATCAATAAAAATAACTAAAAATGGCTTTGATTTATCGTTAGTAGGATGGTATAATTATAATAAAGTCCTTTTTGAAGATACACAAAATATACGAATGATAATTACTTCGGTTGGCGATATGATTGCGACTGTTGTAGTTGTTGTAATTTTCAGTTTATTTATTGCAATTATTTTAAATCAAAAATTTAGAGGCAGGGGAATTGTTCGTGCGGTATTTGCTTTGCCTATAATAATTTCGTCAGGCGTTATTATTTATCTTTTAAAGCAAAACGTTTTACAGCAAAATATGGATGCTGAAACTACTACTGCAATTTTCCAAGCAACCGACGCACTTAAATTTTTGACAGAAGCGGGTATACCGCAAAAAATAGTTACCTTCTTTGAGGCAATAGTAAACGATATTTTCGATATGGTGTGGAATTCAGGTATGCAGATAATTTTATTCTTATCCGCATTACAAACAATTCCGTCATCATCCTATGAAGCAGCAAGGGTAGAGGGTGCAACCGCGTGGGAATCATTTTGGTTTGTAACGTTTCCAATGGTCGGTCCGTTCTTATTGGTTAATATCATTTACACAATTATCGACAGCTTTACCGACACTACAAACAGTGTTATGATGAAGATATCTGATTGGTTTACCGATATTCGCTATGCCGAAGCATCAGCCCTTTCAATGAGCTACTTCCTTATTATTTTCATTATAGTAATTGCGGTGTTTATCTTCTCGAACAAGAAGATAAACTATTCTGAGATGTAGGGGAGGAATTTAAATGGAAAAAATCAAGAAACCATTAACTTTTAACCGACATCGCGTAATAGAAAAAACCGGCGAAATACTTTGGGCGCTGTTTAGAGCAGCACTTCTTATAGGTATCGGGTACATAATTGTTTATCCTATCTTGTTTATGATAAGCACAGCGCTACGCGGACCTGAGGATTATTACAATCCAATGGTTATATGGTTGCCGCTTCATTATTCGCTTGAAGCTTTTAAAAATGCAATTGAGCTTTTGGATTATTGGAATACGTTAACCCGCACCGCGTTTTATTCAATTGGTGCATCGGTTTTGCAGGCAATCGTTTGTGCCTTTACCGGCTACGGTCTTGCAAGATATAAATTTAAAGGCAAAAGTATTATTTTACTTTGCGTAATATTAACGGTTATCGTGCCTAATCAAACAATTATAGTACCGCTTTACGAACAGTATCGATTTTTTGATTTCTTTGGTATAGGCAGTATTATACAGCTTATAACAGGTCAGGCGGCAAGCGTTAACTTGACCGATACGGGTTGGGTATATTTCTTACCGTCACTTTTCGGTAACGGTATTCGTTCGGGTTTGTTTATTTTGGTATTTATGCAAACCTTCCGCGGTTTCCCGAAATCTATTGAAGAGGCGGCACATATTGACGGCTGCTCGCCGCTGAAATGTTACTTAACAATTATTGTTCCTAACGCAATAAACGCGTTTGTAACCGTCTTTTTATTCTCACTTGTGTGGCATTGGGGAGATTATTATTATGCAGGTATGCTTATGGGGAACGATTCAACCCTTGCGGTTGCACTTAAGGCGTTACCTATTACCGCAATGTCAATGTTCAGTACAACAAGTGACCCCGTAGCAAATTCGGTTTGTGTTCAGGCGGGTTGCCTTTTGGCAATATTGCCTCTTTTGATAATATTCTTTATTGGTCAGAAGAGCTTTGTTGAAAGTGTTGAAAGAACCGGTTTGGTTGAATAATCTTGAATTTTTTATATGTTTTTACATATTTTAAATTATTTAAAAAAGGAGAAATCACAATGAAAAAACAAATTAAAAGATTTGCTTGTTTATCGTTAATCGCGGCAATGCTTATGGGTTGCTTTACTGGTTGCGGTGACAAGGGTAAAGAAAGTGGTGGCAAAGGTCAGTTTAAAAATGTTGACCTTGTAATTTATTGTGCAGCCGATGATGAAGCAACAATTAAAGAGGTTGCAAAGGTAGCAGGCGAAAGATGGGAAAAGGATACAGGTGGTAAAATAACTTATATTATGAGCCCTGACTGGAACCAACGTTATACTAACCTTACAGTTAAAATGGCAACAGGTCAACAGCTTGATGCTTATTGTTCAACAACACAGGACTGCCCTACATTACCTTTAAAGGGCTTGTTCCTACCTGTTGATAAATATCTTGTAGAAAACGATTATATTTCTGAAAAGTTAAGTAAAGAAGCATTTGGATTTGAAGGCAAAGTTTACGGCTTTGCTCAAAAGTGCCGTTCAGTACCGTTTGTTATTCTTTACAATAAAACTTTGTTTGAAAACAACGGCGTTAAAACTCCCGGTGAATATTATGAAGAAGGCAAATGGACTTGGAATACCTTCCGTTCATTAGCAAAGGAAATGACACAAGACCTTAACAACGATGGCAAAACTGATCAATATGGCTTCTCATCTTGGTTTATGCATCCGTTTATTTGCTCGGCAGGTCTTGCTGACTATATCGGCGCAGATAAAAAATTAACCTTATCTGATAGCAAGTTTACTAAAACTATGACCCTTTTACAGGAAATGGGCTTTAAGGATAAGAGCTTAATTACAAATGGCGGTTCTTTTGTTGAAGGTAAGCTTGCAATGACAGCAGAGCGTACATACTACATACAGCATTATGCTACACAGGGTATGGAAGACGAAATCGATTTCGTTCCATTCCCCCTTGCAGAAGATAACAAGAGCGATACACGTTACATGTATTGGGTAGACGGTCTTTCAATCCTTTCAAATACCGTTAATGCTGATGCAACCGCAACCTTCCTTAAGGATTATTGGGCAGTTGCTTATGACGAATGGTATGAACAGCAACAGTTTGCTGATGAATACTGGAAGGGTGGCTACACCAACGAACAAAAGCAGATTATGGAAGATATGATTCCTTATTCAGTTTGTATGCCTTCTCAGGGTTATCAAAACTTTACACAAACAGTTAAAGATAAGCTTTTTGAAGATATTATTACAAAAGGTCTTTCAATCAGTTCTTCTATCGCAAGCTATAACCCTTCTCTTCAAGCAATTGTAGATGATGCATATTCTACCGCAGAAAAATAATCTGTAAAAGTTTTTAGAAGGATTTATAGGTGAAAAAATGTTAAAACGTTTATTGTTAATTGTACTTGCAATTACATTATTACTTTCCACCACAGCTTGTAATCCATCAAACAAAGGCGTAAATGGCTCGTTGCCCAAAAACGTAGTTTCGCGTGTTATTAAAACCGAAAATGGCAGATCTTATATTGAGCATAACGGCAAACCGTATCTTTTTTACGGCACCCAGCTTCGTATTGATAATATTCGTGAACGTTACGATGCTGACGTAACGCTCATAGATAAAATGTTTGCAAAGGTTAAGGAAGACGGTTTTAATACAATCGTAATTCCCGTTAAATGGTATCAGATCGAACCCGATAAGGATAATTTTGATTTTTCGTTGATGGATTTGTATTATGATGCGGTTTATAAGTACGATTTTACCGTTCAATGGCTTTGGTTTGGTACTAATGTTTGCGGCTCGGGCGGTTGTACTCCTAAGTATATGAAGGATGCAAGCGTTTATCCAAGAGTTACTCCTCCTAACGGTCAGAGCGGTGTATATTTCGATTATTCCTCTGAAGTTACTTTGGAAAGAGAAAAATACGTTGTATCAAAATTTATGGAATATATCGCAAAGCGTGATACCGAAAGGCGTTGTGTTATAATTCAGGTTAATAACGAGGTTTGCCATGGCGGTCCTGTTTTTGACGGCGGTACCGATACATGGTATAAATCGGAAGAATTATATTATCAATATGGTTGGTCAGGCGGTCAACAGTTGGCAGGTGCCAAGTATCTTAACGCATTAGGCGACGTTATTCACGCAAGTGATTACAACTGTGTTACACGCGTTAACGTTATGAACGACGTTTGGAATGTTGGCGGTGATTTGAGCGATATAATACTTAAAGGCAGCGGTATTGATATTCTTGGAATAGATGCATACGAAACCACTTGGTATGATATTGAAGGTCAGATGTTCGGTCAAAACGAAGGCAATATTTTCCATTTTGCCGAAGCATCTACCGCTTACGACCATTCGTATACGGTTGCTAAATTTATGGCAGAAGGCTACGGTTTCTTGAGCTACTGCTATAACGACTACGGCGCAGGTGACGGTGGTTATTATAAAATTGAAAACGGCGATTTATTTGCGTATAATCCCAAAACTAACGGTTCAATTGAAGCGGTGCGTAAGTTTAATTATATGATTAACGGTTGTAAGGATGAACTTGCAAGCGCAATCGCTCAAAGCTGTGTTGCAGCATTTAACTATCAGCAAAAGGAAGATGACGTTAATGTTAAGCGCACCTTTGGTGATTTAACTGTTACCTTTGAAGCAAAGCAAAAGGGCTACGGCTTGGCTTTTTGGCTTAGCGAAAAAGAATTTATCGTTATGACTAATGAGGATGAAAGTGAATTTGCTTTCGGTACTCAAAGGGTAGAAAAGGTTGAATACGGCTCGTTTAAAGACGGCAAGTGGGTTGCTGAAGAATGTGATGCAACTATCAGAGGTAACCGAGTTGTTATTGACGGCTATAAGGTTACCAAGGTTACTATTAAGTAAGGAGGGGATTTATTTGAAAAAAACAATCGCTTTAATATGTTCAGTTGTTTTGCTTCTATCATCAATGGTAGTTATAATGAGTCCCTCTTTATTTGCGGCAAGTGACGATATTTTAACGGCCGAACAAATGAATCAAAAGCTTGTTTCTACGGGTGCATACACCCAAAACGGCGATATATTAACAAGCGTTGCGGGTAAGGACAGTAAGTCTGCTCTTTTCGCCACAACACAGGATTTTATTCTTGATTTTAATGCAAAAGTAACTGCAAACAATTTGCAAATACGAATCCGTAATAAAGACGTTACGGGGCATTCGGTAGGTTATCGTTTATTTATTTATTCAAATAAAATTAGCTTGCAAAAATTTAACGATACAAACTGGCAATCGACCGAAATTGCAAGCGCTGATTACGATTTTACAAAATCGACGGCTGTTCGTATAGTTGCAAACGGTACTAATTTATACGTAACGCTTGACGGTGCTAAAAAGATAGAAATTAAAAACGCTATTGATACCTCGGCTAATAACGGCGAGCTTCGTTTTTACGGTATGGCTGGTGCAGGTGTCGGCGAATTTAAAATGGTTGCTCTCAAAGATTGCAGCTCGCTGTCACATGATGATAACGAAGGCGGAAATCAAGACACATCCGTTACGGGCGAGGTTATTTTAACCGAAACCCAGCTTAATAATAAACTTATCGGCACTACAGGTTATAGCTTAAACGGTGATACCTTAGTAAGTATTGCAGGTAAAGATAATAAATCTGCAATGCTTTTAAAGGGTCAGGATTTTGTTTTAGATTTTAATGCAAAAATAACCGCTAATAACCTGCAAATACGTATTCGCAATAAGGACGTTACAGGTCATTCGGTAGGTTATCGCGTATATATTAATTCTAATAAAATTAGTTTACAAAAATTTAACGATACAAACTGGCAATCGACCGAAATAGCAAGTGCCGATTATGATTTTACAAAATCGGTAGCTGTTCGTATTTATGCTAAAGGCACTTCTATGTTTATCGAATTAGACGGTAAAAAGAAGATTGAAATTAATAATGCGGTTGATACCTCGGCTAATAACGGCGAGCTTCGTTTTTACGGTATGTCGGGCGCAGGTGTCGGCGAATTTAAAATGGTAGGTCTTTATGAAGCCGTTGAAATTATCGGCGGCGGTAGTGAGGGCGAGGAAGAAGGCGGCAACGATATTTTATCGGCTGACGAGCTTACAAATAAGCTTATCGGCTCTACCGCTTACGTGTTAGAAGGCGGCGCTCTCAAGAGTGTTGCAGGTAAAGAGGGTAAATCGGCAATGCTTTTAGCAGGGCAAGATTTCGACCTTAAGTTTAACGCAAAAATTCCTGCAAACTCTTTACAAATTCGTATTCGCAGCAAAGACGTTACGGGTCATTCGGTTGGCTATAAATTGGTTATTTCTAAAAATCAAGCAAGTTTTCAAAAACAAAACGATACCAACTGGGGCGCTACCGAAATTGCGAACGTATCTTATGACTTCACTAAAAACGTAGAAGTTCGTATAATCGCAAAGGGTGCGGTTATTCAAGTTCTTTTCGACGGTGTTAAAAAGATAGAAATTACCGACGCGGTTGATACTTCGGCAAATAACGGCGAGCTTCGTTTTTACGGTATGGCTAATGCCGACACCGTTGTTAAAATGATTTCTCTCAAAGAAGTGCTTGAGATTGAAGGCGGAGGCACTACTCCCGATATCCCCGGTGACGGTGGGGAAGACGGCGACGACGAAGGCGGTAATGAGGAAGAAATTACCGACAAGCTTATTAAAGCTCTTGTAAATTCTACTGCTTACGTTTTAAACGGTGACGTTTTAAATAACGTTGTCGGCAAAGAGGCAAAGCAAGCAACCTTGATTGAAAAGCAAAACTTTATTTTTGAGTTTAAGCTTAAAATTAATACCGCGTCTGCCTCGGGTGACCATTTACAGTTGAGAATCCGTCATGCTGACACGACAGGTCATTCTATGGGCTATCGTTTGCTCATTTATAAAGACCGTATCAGTATTCAAAAGTTTAATGATAATAACTGGCAATCGACCGCTATTAAGTCGGTAGACCACGATTTTACAAAAGCTACGACTGTTAGAATTGTGGCAAATGGTAAAGATTTATGGATAGCATTAAACGGCGTTAAGCAAATTATTTTAACCGATGCTATCGATACTTCTGCTAATAAGGGTGCGCTTCGTTTTTACGGTATGAACAGTAGCGCTATTAGTGAATTTTTACCCCTCTCGCTTGAGGATTATGACGAAGCTAAGGCAAACGAAGGTATTACAACCCCGATTATTGACGAATCGGTTATTAAAACCGGCGATGAATTAACTAAAGCACTAATTAGAACAACCGCATACACTTTAGTAAACGGTAAGCTTGTTAAAAGCGTTTCGGGTTTGCCTGCTAAAAATGCAATCTTAACTGATAGTCAAAACTTTGTATTTGACTTTAATGTGAAGATTGACAGTACATCTTTTGGCGAGTACGTTCAGGTACGTGTAAGATGTGCTGATTTAAAGGGTCATTCCGAGGGTTATAGAATTTATTTCTATAAGGATAGATTACAGTTAGAAAAGTTTAATGCCGATAACTGGAATTCGACAAGAATTGACTCTGCCGACCACGATTTTACCAAGACGTCAAAGGTTCGTATCGTTGCAAACGGCAAGGATTTATGGATAGCCGTTGACGGTGAAAAGCTTATTTCAATAACCGATGCTATTGATACCTCTGCTAATAAGGGCGAGCTTCGTTTTTACGGTGTTCAAGGTGATAATATAAATGCCGAGGTTGAAATGGTTTCGCTTAAAAAATATAGCGATACCCTAGCGAACGATGGTATTTTACCCGAAGACCCCAATAAAGCGCTTGAAATTAAATCTGCAAGCGAAATTATTAATGCATTGGTAAGAAGCGGTGCCTATATAAAGAACGGCGATTTGGTTAATAACGTTGAAAAAATGGATTCTAAAAGCGCTTCCTTAACCGATAAGCAAAACTTTATTTTTAACTTTAAATTTAAGTTTGCCGAAGACGGTTCGGGCAGTCTTCAAATTCGTTTAAGATCTAAGGACATGAAAGGTTATTCAACCGGTTACCGTTTGTTTATTAGCAAAACGGCAATGACGCTTGAAAAGTTTAGAGATGACGCTTGGTCTTCTAAAGCGGTAGCTTCAGTAAAGCATAAGTTTACCGAAGAAAGCGATATTCGTATCGTTGCAAACGAGGGCGATTTATGGGTTGCTGTTAACGGCAAAAAGCTTATAAGTATAAGCAATGCCGAGGTTACTGAAGGCGGCGAAATTCGTTTTTACGGTCTTAATACTTCCGCTTTATGTGAGGTTACACCTATTTCGATTATGGAATATAGCGAAGAATTAGCTAACGAGGGAATAGGCGAATTAGTACCCGAGGTTGAAAACGATAAACCCGTTTTAAGACCTATGGCTAATTTAAACCCGACCGTTAATAAAGAAACTTCATCTAATTTAACAACAATAATCATAATTGCAGCGGCTGTACTGGTAGTGTTAGGTAGCGGCGTTGCGGTATTGGTTATCAAAAAGAAAAAGAAGTAATTCTGAATTTATCGAAACCGCAGTAAAAACTGCGGTTTCGATAGCATAATTTTCTTATCTTTGTTTACGAAATTGGTCGTAGATTAAGATAAAAAAATTATAAAACGGGGCGATAATATGATAAGAACAGCACCAAAATATGTAAAAAAATCAAATTTTAAGGCGGTTTTGACTAAAAATACCGACCTTTCGGCTTTGCCGCAACATCTTAAAAATGCCGTTGCGGATTTTTCGGCTGATTATTACAATGAATATCCCGAAATTAAAGCTATTAATATCGTTAAAAATATTCCTGCTGAAATCATAGCCGAAATTGATACGGAATATAAAGCAAATAACGAGGGCTTCATATTATGCTTTAACGGTGAGGAAATTACCGTTTATGCCGAAAGCGACGCGGGTATTCAAAACGGTGTTATGACTTTTTTACAATCGCTTGACGACAACGCTTATTCTGATGAAGTATTGTGGGATTACCCGATTTGTTCGCTTCGCGGTATTAAAATTATGATGCCCGCAAGAAGCGAAATCGACGGTTTTAAACGTTTTATCGATTCTATGGTCTATTTTAGGCATAACACCGTTATGATTGAAATAGGCGGCGCTATGGAATATAAGCGCCATCCCGAAATTAACGAGGGTTGGGAAGAATATTGCGAATTTATGATGGAATATTCGGGTAAATCAAAAAAGATTCAAGAATTTACCTACCCGTGGCGCAAAAATTCAATTCACTGTAATAACGGTGGCGGCTCTTATCTTTTACAAAGCGAAGTTAAAGAACTTATTGCTTATTGCGAGGAAAGAAATATTGAAATTATCCCCGAGGTGCCGTGTACCTCTCACTGTGACTATTTATTAACCCGTCACCCCGAATTGGCTGAGCGCCCCGAAGACCCGTATCCTGATACATTTTGCCCGTCAAACCCCGCTTCTTACGAATTATTGTTTGACGTGTTTGATGAGGTAATTGAGGTATTTAAGCCGAAGTGCATCAATATCGGTCACGACGAATATTATTCGATTAATATATGTGACCGTTGTCGTAAACGTATTATTGATAATGCTGATTTATTAGCGGAAGATATTAATAAAATTCACGATTATCTTGCAAGTCAAAACGTTAAAACTATGCTTTGGTGTGATAAGCTTTTAAACGTTGAAGGCGGTGTAGGTCACGGCGGTGCGTTAAGCTTTGTTTACTTTGCGTGGGACGTTAATCAACCGCTTCTTAATATTATTCGCCCAACTTGGGAAGCACGTAATAAAATACCTAAAGATATTATTTGTATGAACTGGTATTTATCCTTCGGTGAAAAATACGATGAGGATTTACGCGAATTCCCCGTTGTTTTCGGTAACTTCTGGGGTCAGTATGACTTTAGAAACTTTAAAAAGCGTATAGGTGAAAATACCCTTGGCGGTATGTGTTCAAACTGGGGTGCGGTTGATGATATTTACTTCCAACGCAATAATATTTATTCCGGTATGGTTTATAATGAAATCTATTATTGGGATGCTACCTATGATGATACCGATGATAATGAATATGCTATTCGTATTAATCGTATGTATAAAGCGCTTTGGGAATATCGTTATAACAAGCTTCTTAAAAATCGTGACAGCTATATTGAGGTTGTTCATGCTACCGATAAACTTGCCCGTTACCGTGAGTTTGTAGACGGCGTTTTTCCCGAGGGCGAAGCGTTTAGGAAAGAATATCTTGTCGGTACTTATGAAATCAAGTATACCGACGGTTCTATTCAAACTGAGGATATTTTCTACGGTCAGCATATAGTTAATAAGGACATACCTTGGTACAATATGGGTGAGGTTGATTCTGAAAAGGTTGATGCTAACCCCGGTGCTAAAAAGCTTCGTATAGACCAAGCGCTTTCTTCTGTTGCGGGTGTTACAATGCCGATGTATATTGACGGTAAGATTTATTGTAAGTATTTAATCGAGAAAAAATATCCCGAAAAGCAAGTTGAGAGCATTAACTTTGTTTTACCTGAAAACGCAAGCTTTACAGTTGAGGTTAAGACGGCTGAATAATTGAGGTGTAATTATGAGATTATATGAAAACGTTGATAATATATCGTATAACCGTTTGCCGCAAAGAAGTTATTATATTCCAAAAGGAATTGCAAAATATTATTCCTTAAACGGTAAATGGAGGTTTTGTTACAGCCAAAACGGTGACACACTTATTGAACCCGAAAATTGGGATGAAATTAACGTTCCGTCCTGCTGGCAAACAAACGGCTATGATATACCTAATTACGTTAATATTCAATATCCGTTTCCGTATAATCCGCCTTACGTCCCTATGCTTAACCCTGCCGCAATATACGAGCGTGAAATAGATATAGATATTTCAAACCCCTGTGTTTACCTTGTTTTAGAGGGGGTTTCGTCATCGGCTGAAATATGGGTAAACGGCATTTATGCAGGGTATACTCAGGGCAGTCATTTACAAGCCGAGTTTGATATCAGCGATTTTGCGGTTGACGGTAATAATACTGTTCGTATAAAGGTTTGGAAATGGTGCTTGGGCAGTTATCTTGAGGGACAAGACCATTTTAGAATGCACGGTATTTTTAGGGACGTTTATATTCTTACTCGCCCTAAAAATCATATTAGAGATATTGAAATTAAAACAAGCAAAAACCTTATAAATATTAAAACCGATTTTTGTGGTGATATTTCGCTTTATAAAGACGGTAGTTTAATTGAAAAGCGTACCAATACCGATAAATGCGATTTTGAAATCGAAGCACCGATTTTTTGGAGTGCCGAGAAGCCGTATCTTTACGACTTAGTTTTTGAGTCAAGCGGTGAAATTATATCGCAAAAAGTGGGTCTTAAGGACGTTTTAATTGATGAAAACGGTGTATTTAGATTTAACGGTGAACCTATAAAGCTACTCGGTGTTAATCACCACGATACTAACCCAAAAACAGGGTGGACAATGACCGATGAAGAAATATTAAATGATTTAAAGCTTATAAAATCTTTAAATATTAACTGTATTCGTACGTCACATTATCCGCCTACACCGAAGTTTTTAAATTGGTGCGACGAAATGGGCTTTTACGTTGTTTTGGAAACCGATTTGGAAACACATGGTATGAATTGCCGAAATCCCGGAAAGGTAAGCTACGATAGCGATAATTACGATTGGCTGACACAAAGGGAAGAGTGGAAACCTATTTATCTTGACAGAATAATAAGGGCATACGAACGTGATAAAAACCACGCTTCTATTATTGTTTGGTCGATTTGTAACGAGTCGGGCTTTGGAAATAACCATAAAGAAATGGTTGCTTGGCTTAAAAATCGTGATAGCCGTCTTATCGTTCACAGCGAGGACGCAACACGTCTTGGCTTTAGCGAGTACGTAGATATTAATTCTACAATGTATCCGGAATTCAGCGGTATAGATAAGTATTTAGAAAAAAGTGAAAATAAAAAGCCGCTTTACCTATGTGAGTATTCTCACGCAATGGGTAATGGGCCGGGCGACGTTTTTGAATACGTTGAAAAATTCTTTAGTGAACCGCGACTTATGGGCGGTTGTATTTGGGAATGGGCCGACCATGCAGTTTTGGTTGACGGAGTTCAAAAATATGGCGGTGACTTTAACGAGGCGGTACATGACGATAACTGCTGTTGCGACGGTATGGTATTTTCCGACCGCAGCTTTAAAGCAGGCACTTATGAAGTAAAGGCAGCGTATACGCCTTACCGCTTTAAGGTTTTAGAAAATGGTATAGAGGTTGAAAACCGTTTTTATTTTACCGATTTAAACGAGTTCAATTTTAAAATCGAAATTAAAGCAGACGGTAAAATTATAGCCGATAAAACCTTGAAAATTGATGCTAAGCCACGCTCTAAAACGTTTATTAATTTTGAAATTGAAAGTGATTTAGCGGTTGAAAAGGGTTGCTATATTACGCTTTACCGTTTGGATAAAAACGGCGGTATATATGATTCCTTACAAGAAAAGGTTAATTATAAAATAAAAGCTAAAGAATTTTCAGATAATCCGATTTGTTTAAATGAAAATGAGTTTGAAATTATTGCAACGGGTAATAATTTTGAATACGTTTTTTCAAAGCATTACGGTAATTTTACAAAAATGCTTTATAAGGGCGAAAGCATAATAAAAGAGCCGATTAAATTTACCGCCTTTAGGGCGCCTACCGATAATGACGGTTATTTGTCAAATGGTATGGTTCATAAGTGGGCAAGGCCCGTTCATGGCGGCGGCGAAAATCTTCAAGCATTGCATAATTACGTTTATGAATGTAACGTTTTTGAAAATTGCATAACCGTAAGGGGTTGCTTGTCAGGTGTTGCGCGCCGACCTTTTATGAATTATATCCTTAAAATTAATATTTTCGACAGCGGACGAATTAATTATTCGTTCATCGGTGACGTACATAAGGACGCCGTTTGGCTTCCACGTTTCGGCTTCGTTTTCGTTATGCCTAAAAATGCCGAAAAATTTAAGTATTACGGCGCGGGACCAATGGAAGCGTATCTCGATATGCACCATCACGCAAGTATTGATTGGCATAATAGCGACGCTGAAAGCGAGTATGTTAATTTTCCGTATCCGCAAGAGCATGGTAACCATTGCTTTACTAAGGAACTGGTATTATCAAACGGAGCTTCATTTTATTCCAATGATGATTTTAGCTTTGCGGTAAGGAATACTTCAACTGAGTCGCTTTATAAAGCGAAGCATACCAATGAAATTAATTTTTCTGATGATACTTTCGTTTATATTGACTATAAAATGTCGGGTCTCGGCTCGGCCTCGTGCGGCCCATTACCGAACGAGAATTGTCGACTTAACGAGAAACACATAGAGTTTAATTTTAATCTTTTTTAAGGAGGTAACAAAATGTTTACCGATGTTAAAAGAAATTTTATGACCTATTTTTACGGTGACCCCGAATATTACCGCGATTATAAATATTTGCAGGATGAGTTTACCGTACTTTCTAACCCCCATAAGGGTTGGTATTGGCATTATATCGATAACGGTATGTCAAGATGTGAATACTATCACGACAGATGGCATCACTCTTATCACGATGCCGAGGATGAATTTGATATTACTCAGTTTCCGGGTCTTCATCACTTGGCTCTTCGTATCGACTGGTATGATATTGAAAAGCAAGAAGGCGTTTTTGACTGGTCGCGTATTGATGAAATTTTCGACCGTTACGGTAAAATGGGTTATAAATTTAATTTCCGCGTTTGTACCTATGAGGGTATCTTGCACGATGATTTCGGTTATGCTACACCCGAATGGGTAAAAGAGGCAGGCGCCGAGGGTTGGGTAGAAGCCAACGGCTCTTGGCAACCTAAATACGATGACCCGATATTTTTAGAAAAGCTCGAAAATTTCTTTAAGGTTTTTGGCGCAAGATATAACTCTAATCCCTTGGTTGAATATATTGATTTAGGTACAATCGGTATTTGGGGTGAGGGTAATCCCGGCCACCCGATTTATGATTTTGATATGTACAAAAAGCATATTGAAATGCACATGAAATATTTTCCAAATAAGCTTATAGTAATTAACGACGATATTATAAATTGCTCGTCTTATAACCCTAAGGTTAATCGCAAGCAGGTGCTTGACTATGCCGTTTCACGCGGTATGGGCTTTAGAGACGATTCTATTTTATGGGTTGGCCTTACTACAGGTAACTGCGGTTATGACACAATGCGTACACCCTTTATGTTTGATCTCTTTGCCGAAAATGCGCCCGTCGATATTGAACTTGATCATTTAAAGCAGGTTAAGGATGACGTTTATAAAGACGGTATGCCTATTTACGAGGCATTAAAGCGCGCTCACGCAACGTTTTGCGGTTTCCATTGCTACCCGCAAGAGTGGGTTAAGAAATATCCTTATCTTTCAAAGCATATTGCAAACAAACTTGGGTATTGGTATTTCCTAAATGGTAGCGAAATACCCGAGCTTACTTCGGGACTGCCCGCTATTGCTAAATTCTATTTTGAAAATAAGGGCTTTGCTAAAGCGTATAATGCTTATACTCTTAAATTTAAGCTTGTTAATGAAAAGGGTGAATTTATTATTTATTCTAATGACGGAATAAATAAAAATTGGACCTCTGAAACGATAGTAAAGGAAACCGTTAAGTTTGATTTATCAAAAGTACCTGCAGGGGAATACACTCTTTGCATCGGTCTGTTTGAAAATGAAGTGCCTATTAAAATGGGCTTTAAGGCCGAGTGTGAAATGGGCGACGGATTTTACGGCTTTGACAGTGTTGAGGTTAAATAAAAGAAGGTATAATTATGTTAAAATGTTTGCCTACCGTTTTTGCGGTTGAGGATAAGTATCAAATTTCGGTTTTGTGTGAGGGAAGCGCTCTTGTTTGGGTAAAAATCGGCGAAGAAATTTACTGTGACGAGGTTGGCGGATTATTGCGCTCACTTCATAAAATTCACCGTATCGAAGTGCCTATGAGTGTGCTTGATGAAGCGGGGGAATATACTGTTTTTGTCGAGGAAATGATAGAAAGAAAATCTAATTTCCCGAAAACTAATCCCGCAATTTCTAAAACCTTTAAGTTTACTCCCGTATCTTACGGTAAAAACGTAAAGGCGTATCATATTTCCGACGCGCACAGTCGTATTGAAGCACCTAAAAAGGCGGCGGAAAATTTTGGCGATTTTGATTTTCTTATTTTAAACGGTGATATCCCCGATAATAGTTGTAAAATCGAAAATATAGAAAACGTACTTGTGTTATCGGGCGAAATTTCAAAGGGCGAAATTCCCGTTGTTTTCTCACGCGGTAATCACGATATGCGCGGTACTTACGCCGAATATTTTTGCGATATGATGCCCTCAAATAACGGTAAAAGTTATTTTTGGGTAAAGCTTGGCGGTATTTTTATGTTAATTCTTGACGGCGGTGAGGACAAGCTCGATATACACGCCGAATATAATAATACTATCCGCTGTCACGCATTTAGAAGACGTGAAACCGAATTTATAAAAGCTATTCTTGAAAAGGGTGATTTTAATGCACCTGATATTACCCATAAGCTTGTAATTTCGCATTTGGCGTTTACGCATATAAGCGCAAATCCCGAATTTGCAATCGAAGAAGAAACCTATTCACTTTGGGGTAAGCTATTAAAAGAAAAATATAAACCTGATTTAATGATTTGCGGTCATCACCACGTTAATAAAATTTATCCTGTCGGTGATGATTTTGATAATGCTAACCAACCCTGTACTCTTGTTTTAGCATCTAAGGTTGGCGGTGACTATTTCGCGGGTGCGGGTTTTGAATTTTCAAAAGACAATATAACCGTTACCTTTACGGGTAATGATTCAAGTAAAGAAACTAACGTTTTATAAAAGAGAAAAGAGGTGGCAAAAATGATAAAGTTTAAAAAAGCTTTGCCTATATGGGTTGAGGGCAAGGAAAACGAAATGAATTACCGAGCCCAATTTAAAACAAAATTTGATTATAACGGTAACGTTTCTGTTAATTTGTCGCTTGCCACTTCGTGCATATACAATCTCTTTGTTAATGGGGTTTTTGTCGCTTACGGCCCCGCAAGAACAGGAAAAGGGCATTTTAGGGTTGATAATCTTGATATAACCGATTTTCTTAAAAAAGGCGAAAACGCGGTAGTTATTGAGGCTTGCGGTTATAACTCTACAAGCTTTTATATACAAAAGCAAAGCTCGTTTTTGATTGCCGAAATTTGTTTTGAAAATAGGGCGGTTTATTGGACGGGTAAACACTTTACCGCCCGTAAAAACCCGTTTTATATTCAAAAAAGCCAACGTTACAGTTATCAGCGTCCAATGGTTGAAGCGTATAATATCACATATTCGGATACGTTTTTTACCGATAACACCGACGGTGAGGAAGTTATCGCCGAAGTCAAAGGCGGAATCTATCTACCACGCATTACCGAAGAACCGTTTTATGAGTGTTTAAACGCAAAACCTATATCAAGCGGTGCAGTCGGGATAACAGATAACCAAAACATTACCTATGACCGTTCTGTTACGCAAATAGGTGATGAGTTGAGTGGCTTTAAGCTTTCCGAATTAGAGGTGTTTGTCACTAAAGAATGTCAGCAATTCGAGTTTTTGGAAAATGCTTTTGGCAAAAATAATTATACGGTTTACGAATTCCCGTTTTGCGCAAGCGGTATGTTGAGTTTTAGCGCAAATTGCGAGGAAACGGTGACGGTTTATATCCTTTTCGATGAGGTTTTAACCGATGGCAAGGTTGATTTTTTGCGTGGCGATTGTGCTAACGCAATTAAATTTACTCTTTCAAAAGGAAAACACAATCTTAAACTTTTCGAAGTTTATACAATGAAATATGTAAATATTGTCGTTTTTGGAAAATGCAACGTATCTGATCTTAAGATGATTGAATACAAACGTCAGTCAGTAAGTTATGATACTTCAGTTTTTGAGGGCGAATTTAAAACTATTGCCGACGCGGCTATCGAAACATTCCGCCAAAACAGTGTAGATTTATTCTATGATTGTCCGTCGCGTGAAAGGGCGGGGTGGCTTTGCGACAGTTATTTTACTGCGCAGGTTGAGGCGTTACTTTGCGGCAACAACAATACTGAAAAATGCTTTTTAGAAAACTTTTTGTTTGAAGAAAGCTATAACAATTTACCCGAAGGTATGGTACCTATGTGCTATCCCGCTGACGCTATGTTCGGTATGTTTATACCACAGTGGTCACTTTGGCTTTTGTTAGAGCTTGAAAAGTATTATATTAGAACGGGTGACCGAGAATTAATCGACCGATTTGAAACTAAAGTTTTTAAACTTTTGAAATATTTTAGCGGTTTCGAAAACGAGGACGGTCTTCTCGAAAAGCTTGACGGTTGGCAGTTTGTGGAATGGTCAAAGGCAAATGATTTGGTAAACGATGTTAATTATCCGACAAATATGCTTTATTCGAGGGCTTTAAAAGCGGTTGCAAATCTTTATGACATTCCTAAATTGTATCTTAAAGCCGAAAAATTGATTGGAGTAATTATCGAAAAATCATTCGAAGGTGAATTTTTCTGTGATAACGCGGTAAGACAAAACGGCGTTTTAGTCAATTCGAATGAATGCACCGAAGTTTGTCAATATTATGCTTTCTTTTTTGGTATAGCGGATAAAATTAGCCATCCGACGCTTTTAAAAACGTTAATAAACGATTTCGGTCCTCAAAGGGCTAAAAATAATAAATACCCAAACATTTATCCCGCCAACGCATTTATAGGTAATTATTTGCGGCTTGATATTCTTATGCAATACGGCGAATATAATAAAGCTTTTGAAAATATTAAAGGTTATTTTTATTATATGGCCGAAAGAACAGGTACTTTGTGGGAGCATACCGGAACAACCGCAAGCTGTGACCACGGTTTTGCTTCTTACGTTATTTGTTGGCTTGACGAATTAAAGAAAAAGGGAGTTTTATAGTTATGTATGCCAATTACCACGCCCACACCTACCGATGCGGTCACGCAAGCGGCACTGAAGAAGAATATATTAAAAGCGCAATTTCGGGCGGCATTAAAATTATGGGCTTTTCCGACCACGTGCCGTTTGCATTTGAAAACGGTAACGAATACCCTTGGCACGTACAAACAAAGGATGCCGAGGATTATATTAAAACCCTTTCAGAACTTCGCGAAAAATATAAAGATGAAATTAAAATCTATATCGGCTTTGAAATGGAATATATTGATAAACATTTTGACGAAATGCTCGAATACGTAAAGTCATTGGGTGCTGAATTTTTAATTTTGGGTCAGCATTTTAGCCGATTTGATTCCTTTGATGTTGCATACTATTCTTCGGGCCCTAACTATGATGAAGAAATTTTAATATCGTATACCGACTTGGTTATTAAAGCAATTAAAACGGGTGCGTTTTCCTATATTGCTCACCCCGATATATTTAATTATGACATAGAAAGTAAAGAGTATAAAAGGGAAGCAAGGCGCTTGTGCGAGGCCGCAAAGGAATATGATATTCCTTTAGAAATTAATCTTTTGGGTATTGATGAAAACAGGTGGTACCCGAATGAGGTTTTCTGGTCGATAGCGGGCGAAGTTGGTAATAAGGTTGTTTTCGGTCTTGATGCTCATACAGCCGAACGCGCTTATGACGGCGAAGCTTTAAAGATTGCCGAGGCAATGGTTGAAAAATTTAGCTTAAAGCTTGTTAATGAAATAAATTTAATATCAATAAAATAAACAAAAAACCGCTCTTAAGAGTGGTTTTTATTGTTAGCACAAATTACTTCATGCTGTTTTCGTAAGATTCAATCATTTTCTTAAAGAAATTGTGTATGTAAAATACATCATTAGAATTAAATATATTTTAAATCCCAAAAAACGATATTTCCAGTTTATTGCATTTGTGTTAAAAATTTTTGATTGAAATTTTTGTTGAAAGTGGTAAAATGATTATACAATACAAAAATTCATAATACTATTTTATCAGGAAAAGCGGTGGAAAAATGTCATTATATATTTTAGTGGAGAAAAGCTCATCATATTTTTTTGAAACCAGAAGAAAGCAAGAAATTGCAAGCATAAAATCTTTAAACCAAAAAAGAATACCTACTATAGTTTTTGAAGATATAGAGGAAATTCCCGAAATTTTTACCGATTCTAAAGCGGTTCTTTTAGTGGCGCACGGTTTAAACGAAAACAATGAGCATTGCGTCAAAATCTGTAATGAAAACGGTATTCCGGTAATCCTTCTACATGATAAAAGCAAAAAACATTATAAATATATCTATAACTCCATCGCCGATAATGACGATATAACCGCTTCTATGATTTATCGTTATTTTAAAGCCAATGGGAAAGAAAAAATAGCTTTTTTCGGTTTTTATGCTAATTCCGAGCACGATGTTTCAAAGACCGATGCATTTTATAAGGTTAATTTGAATTTTACGCATCAGGATGTCTTTCATATTAAAAGTGGCTTTAATGAATGTATGAATGATTTTTGGGAGCATAGATATGAATATGATGGCGTCTATTTCCCGAACGATTTTATTGCCATAGCATTTTTGAATTATTTCAGAAATAATGAGCCTGCATATTTTGAAGACCGATTTTTCTTAGGTGTTTCGGATACCATTATGGCAAGACTGTTTTATATAAGTCTTTCAAGTGTTACATATTCATCTGAAGCGGTCAGGGCAGCAGTAATGCAAATTTATAGATGCCTCACGAACAATAGAAATGATTTTAATTGTATATCTATAGATTTAAAGAATGTTTTAATTCCGCGTGATTCTACACAAAAGAGAACATTAACCAATGCTGATTTCATTTTACCTCGCCGTAAAAGAAGTGCTTCCATGAATTTTGATGAGGTGCCCCAATACGACCATAAAACCGATCCCGCCTTACAGGAAATATTTGTTTTGGAAAATCTTTTATTAAATGCCAAGACAATGGATATGTTGATAATTTATATGTTCCTTAAAGGTTATTCAAATAACACTACAACTAATAAATTATACTTAACACCGCAGTCATTAAATACTCACAAAAACAATTTCTTCAAAAAAGCAGGCTGTAAGGACAAGTCGGATTTTGTAAAATTACTTTCAAAATATATTTCGCCTAAGCATTTAGAGGAATATATACGATATATCTCAAACGATGTTACTGATTTTTCGAATTACTAAAAACGGTTAGCTTTAGCTAAACCGTTTTTTATTTATATTATTTAATAAGAAAGGTGTAAAAAGCATTTTAATACATTTGTATTTTAAAAAACTTAATTGTTGATTTTATCGGATTATGATACACTGAATTTGTAGAATTGCACATATCAAGTGCGCTGTGAAGACGAAAAATTAACAATATTGTTAAAAATTGTTTTGGCTGTAAACAATAAAAAGTTCGTTTTCAATATTTAAAAACAGAAGGGAAAGTTGATTATGAAAAAAACAGCAATCAAATTATTGGCGCTTATGCTTGCGTTGGTTATGTGTTTTTCTTTGGGCGCTTGCGGCGACAAAGGCAACACTGATGGTGACGGATATGGTGACTTAGGTGGCGATATCGATTTTGACGGTACCGTTTCCGGTGCAATTAATTCCGACGGTTCTTTCGGCGGTGAAATTTCAGAAACAAGCCGTCAGGAAATTTTTAAGAATATTCCTAAAAACCTCAAAGGCACAACCGTTACTTTTGCGCATTGGGGTGATGAAGGCGGCGCTGAATATCAGAAGGTGGCAAAGGCCTTTACCAAAACCACAGGTATTAACGTAAAATGGCAGTTATATAACCAAACAACATACGAGGCTGATATTGCCAAGCAAATAGTTGCCGGCAAAGGTCCTGACATTATTATTCTTAATGATAAAATCCCACAGATTTATTCGGTAGCTATGGAATTACCCAAGATTTTCAACATTAACGACGGCTTCTGGGATCCTCGCGTTACCGAACAAACAAAATTTAAAGGCAAGAACTATTTCGTAAACTCATACTATAGCCCTTATGTACCGACTGCAGGTATTGTTGTATATAACAAAAAGATATTTAACGATAATGGTCTTACTTCTCCTGTTGATTATATTAATCAAGGTAACTGGACTTGGGAAACCTTTAAGCAGTGTATGCTTGATGCTAAGAAAATCGGTTACTATGGTGGCGTATTAGATCCTTATTTAATGGGTCTGACAATGGGTACCGGTTTTATGTCCTATGATGCTAAAACCGGTAAGCTTTCTGCTAATAAGAATAACGAAGCTATGCTTAAGTCACTTAAGTTCTATGCTGAATGCCGTGAAGAGGGTCTTGTAGGTAACTATTTAATTGCTCAGTATCCTGCAGGTAATATTGCAATGCTTACTACCGACGCTTATGCAATTAAGAGAAACGGTTATCTAAAGGATATGTCGGCAAGTGATTTCGGCGCAGTAAGAATGCCCGACACCTTTGAAGGCAAGCCTTGCAATTATGGCGGTGTAGGTCTTCGTGCATACGGTTTAGCTAAGAATGCAAAGAACCCCGAAGGCGCTTATTACTTCTTGCGTTATTTCCTTGACGTGGATAACTGCAACAAGGACGCTAACATTTTCGGCAATAAGGAAATGCAAAAGTTCTATTCACAAACTGTGTTAAAGGCATATCGTGAAAACGACCTTAAGATGTCTGTTTTAGGCGGCCCGCTTACTATGATTGACCTTAACTGGACACACAGTGAAATTTTCAAGGAATTACGCCGTCAGTCTTCACAGCAAATGGCTGTAGAACTTGAAAAAATCATGAATACATTCCAAAATGCTGTAGATGAATCAAACAAGAAATTGGATTCATACAAATAAATCTCGCAAATAGTGAATTTGGGCTTACCATCCTAAGCGAAAGCGAGGGATGGTAAATTGTTTTAATCTTAAAAAGGAAGGTGTAAGTATGAAAAAAGTATTATCGCTAGTATTGGCGGTAGCGCTTCTTTTATCAACTGTAATAACTGCGGTTGTGGTATCGGCAAATAATGCCGATGACGTTGTAAAAACAACCGTGATTGATTTGGCGCAGGACGTCTCAACCATTTTTGCGACAACCGGCAGCACGTCTTCAACCTCTGCTACGGTAGAGGATGGTAAGCTTAAGGTTAGTCTTTCAGCTTGGGAAAGACATCTTACAAGTCAGACCAATTATTCTACACAAACCTGGTTTCCAAACTTTTATTTAAGAGCCAATGATACATCGTTGAAGATTGCACAGGGCAATAAGGGTATCGTAGAGGTTAAATATAAGGTTGTATCCGCAAATGCGAACTCTGCTTGGGGTGCTCAAATCGGTATCGGTAACTGGTACGGCGGAAAGGGCAGTAATATCCACGTTAGAAGTTTTAAAAAGCATACAGCAGACGATAACGGTAAAGAATTCACCCTTACCGCAGTATTTACTGCAGACGATAAGGGTTCTATTAAGATTGCTTTTGCAGGCGGCGGTACAATTGAAATTTCTTCAGTTGTAGTTCATGAATTACCTGCATCTGAAATTAACAACTACGCTGTTGTAAAGTTTGTTGATAACGGTGTAGAAAATACCGAATTTGCCAAGAAAAACGCAACTCTTAAAACTCCTGATAATGCGGACGGTTTTATTGGTTGGTATATGAACAGCGAATTTTCTGGTGATGCGGTTAAGTCGGTTTCTGAAGATACTACTCTTTATGCAAAGCGTGAAGTCAGAGACACTAACATTAAAATAACCGAAATTGATTTAACCCAAAACCTTGATAACTTCTTTGCAACAACAGGAAGCACCACCGCAACTACCGCAAAGGTGGAGGACGGTAAGATTAAGGTACATATTTCAGCTTACGAAAGACAGCTTGTGGGTATTACCTCGTATAGTTCACAAACATGGTTTCCGAACTTCGTACTTGCAGTAGACGGCGCTTCATTCAAGGTTGCACAGGGAAACAGGGCGATTGTTGAAGTTAAGTATGCCGTTACAGGCACACCCAACCCTAACCACGGTACACAAATCGGTATCGGTAACTGGTACGGCGGAAAGGGCAGTAATATTCACCTTCGTACCTTTAGAAAGCATACCGAGGAAGACCAAGGAAAAGAATTTACCCTTACCTCAGTGTTTACCGCAGACGATAAGGGCTCGATTAAGGTTGCTTTCTCGGGCGGCGGCGATATTGAGATTTCTTCAATAGTAATATACGAAATTCCCGCTGCCCTTATAAACGATTATTCGGTAGTTACCTATGTGGACGGTAATAATAAATCTACTGAATTTGTAAAGAAAAATACCGAACTTAAAACCCCTGAAAAGCAAGATTATATTTTCGATGGTTGGTATTCTGACGAAAACTATTCGGGTGAAAAGATTTCATCGGTTACTGAAGATACAACCCTTTATGCCAAGTGGGAGGTTGAAGGCAACGCAGTTGTAATTAATTTCCACAATGGTAATGAAAGCGTAACCAAAAAGTATGCAATTGGTGATAAGATTACCGAAGTCCCCACTAAAGAGGGTTATAAATTCCTCGGTTGGTATAAATATTCCAATTACGTTGGTAGACCTTGTACCGTAGCAACCGAAGGTCTTGCTAACCTTTATGCGAAATGGGAGGAAATCAATCCTCAGGTTGAGATTAATGTTGCCCTTACTAAGAATACCTCAATGATTAAGACAACCAAAACTGCGGATTCTACTATTGTGCTCAACGGTAATAAGCTTGATTTTTATATTTATAACTATGAAAGACAGCTTTCAAACACAGGCACTACTTCCGACACCTGGTTCCCTGCATATTACTTAAAAGACAGTAACGGTAATTGGGTGACCTTAGACATAGGAACCACCTATGAATTAGAGGTTACTTATAAAATTGTAGACGTAATGGCCGGTGACGGCACAGGTATACAAATCGGCTTCGGTGCCGACGGTCAGTCGGGTCAGACCCGTACGAGAATTAAGGGCTATAAGCTGCATACATCGGCTGACGAGGGTAAGGAATTCACATATTCTGTTACCTATGCAGCTGAACGTTTTAATGTTGGCTCGGCGCATTATCCTAAGCTTTTATTCTCGGGTCAGGGCAAACTTGAAGTTACTTCGGTTAAGATTAAAAAGGTAATGCCCGTAATTAAGGATACCGTAATCGGCGTTCAGGATTACGAGGACTATAAGGTTGGCACAGATACAGGTGTATTGGGCAACAAAAAGGGAACAGAGGTTTCAAATGCGGCAAACCATACCTCTGGGAGCGGCAGTAAGAAATCATTAAAGCTTCCGCTCAATACGGCGTATGCCCGTATGTCGGGTAACACCATCATTTCTCTTGAGCAGGACGGAAAGGTTAAGCCGTTTGCCACCGAAAAGGGCTCGGCTTACAGAGTGACCTTCTATATGTATGCTAATGAGGATATGGATAACCTTACCTGGAGTGTAAACAGTGTTGACAGCGCATTGCAGAACGATTATCTAAAATCTTTCTATCCCGAAGTTCAGGATAAGGTAAGTCTTAAAAAGGGTGAATGGAAGAAAATTGTTGCTTACATTCCTGTTTTAAAGGGCACACCTACTGCCGGTAATCTTTTGGCAATAGCAGTTCATTCCAAGAGCTATGAAGGAAAGGCAGTTTATATCGACGACGTTAAGGTTGAACAATTAGTAGACAGTGAAGTTGTTATTTATAATACCGTCGGCGGCGAAAAACTTGAGCCCCAACGTGCGTTTGAGGGTCAGCCCTTCGTTTCCTTCAAGGAACCCGTTAAGTCGGGCTACTTGTTTGACGGTTGGTATTATGATACCGAATATAAGAACGAGGCAAAGGTAAGCGATAAATTCCCTGCCGGCAATACCGAAATTACGCTTTATGCCAAGTGGATTGCCGCACCTACCGTTGGTAAGGAATTTACTGCCGGTTCTTTCGACTCTCATATATATGACAGCGGCGTTAAACCTTATGAAAATACTGTTGCAGATATGGATTCGGTTATCGATTTTACAAACGGCAAGAGTATGACATCAAAGGTTGCTTGGGTTAAGGATGCCGGTGTTTACGGCAACGGTACCGCCGAAACTGATGGTGCTTTGGCATTCTGCAACGATTATTTCAGCTCTTATGCAGATGTTTACGGTTATAACGTTGTAAGACTTGTAAACGAAGATGGCACACCCTTTATTGCGGTTAAGGGCGAACGTTATACAATTAAGTTTGATTATATTTTTGCTTCAAATAAGGGCTTGTCATACATTGTGCCCATCGTATCAGAAGCCAGTGCTTATGCCGATATCGGTAACGGCAAATATCAGGCAATCTGCAGGGTGTCTGTAATGGAAACCGATACGGATTACCTTACGTTCAAACAGTCGTTTGTGGCTGAAAGAACCGGTTACGTATATCTTGCGCTTACAGGCCGTGACGATAACGCCAAGGTTGAAGCGCACTGTGAAGAAAAGGTTTACGTTGATAACCTAAGCATTACGTGTGATTCAAAGGTTACAAAGGTTGTTGTAAAGAACGGTAATACTACCTGGTATACAAAATACGGCGTTCAGGGTGAAAAGTTTGTATTACCCAATGCTGTTAAGGAAGGCGCAGACACCTTTGATGGTTTCTATTTAGACCAGAACTTTACAACCAAGTTTGACGGATATTATCCTGCAGAGGATACCACGATTTACGTTAAGCTTAAGAAGGATAAGTATGATACTCCTTCTGACTTCTCAAAGCCCATTGTTATTGATTTCGAAGAAACCGAGCTTTTGGAAGATTTCTACCGTCAGCAAAAGTATATGACAAGCTGGGGCCGTGAGACGATTAACGAATGGCTGTTTATCACAAACGATGAAAAGAATGCTTTAAGCGGTAAGAATTACATTAAGCTTAACGGCTTCAGCCATTATTGGAATCAAGCAAAGTTTGCTTTGTACGATGTAAATCATCCCGAAAACGTAATGTTGCTTAATAAGGGAGAAAAATATCGTGTTACCGTAATGGTGCGCTGTGAAGATACCTATGAAGCGCCCATTAATATGACTATCTGTCTTGAAAATCCTTCTCAGAAGTACCTTTTGGCTGAAAACGGTTACGTTACACTTCAGTATACTCCCGAAGGTGACAGAGGCGGTTATTATATGTTTGTTGGCGATATTGAAGTAAGTGCTGAGATGGCATATTATCCTTCGTTGGCAATCAGAAGAAATGCAAACGACCTTCAGACACTCTTTATTGATACGATCACCGTTGAACAACTCAGGGATTGTAAGGTTACTTATGAGGAAAACGGCGGCAGCGAGGTTGAAGATACAACAGTACAAATTCACGATCCCGTTTACGACCCCGGTATGCCTTATAAGGAAGGTTACGTATTTGACGGTTGGTATACCGATAAAAACTTCACCAAATTGTGGAATTTTGATACCGACACAGTTGAAGGCGATATGACCCTTTATGCTAAGTGGTCGGTTGAGGTCATTGTTGATGAAGAAACCGGCGCGGACTCAGAAGATGAAAATGAGAACGGTAAAGCACCTAATCTTCTTGATGCCGATGCGGTTGTTATTGATGAAGTTGAAAATGACGGTATTCAGTTATGGTTAATTGTTCTTATATGCGTAGGCGCAGGGCTTGTTTTAGTCGCTGCCGCAGTTGTGATAATTCTTTTGATTCGCAAAAGAAAAGTAAAAAAAGCTTAAGATGGAGGAAAGATATAAAATGAATAAAAAAATAATCGCATTATTATTAATTCTTGTTTTAATCGTTTCCGCCTTTGCGGGCTGTACTGCGAATGAAAAGAAGCAAGAAAGAAAACCTCAGCTTGTTGTTGCGTTAAATCCAATACTTACTTATGAAAACGGTGACAACGTAATTGCTTTTAACGACGTTAAAAATGCAATGACTAATGACCAAAACGCCGCAACCCTTACTTCACTTGTTGATAATACCGATTTAGTTTGGGTATATAAGCAAGGTGAAGACTGGAAAAAGCGCGGAATTTACGGTCTTGATAAGTGGCGTAACGGCGGATATATTTCCGCCGATAAGCTACAGGCATACACCTTCTCGAATGACGGCACAATTTCTTTGATGCCTTATACCACTCAGGCTGCAAAGCTTGATACCTATCAGGGTGAGGTGCCCACTGCGGCAGGTATTTTGCTTTCGGTAGCGGGTAATGACGAGGAGGCCCTTGGCTATCAGATTACCCAAAGCGGAACTATAGGTATACCCGCGGGCAAAATTACTGCTATTGAAAGCGTAGGCGGTGTTAAGACAGGTTTCTTGGCTGAAGACGGTACCGCAAGAAGCGCAGTTGTTAAGTTTATTGTAAACAGCCGTGTAGTATGGTCCGGCGAATTTTGCAACTCCACCGCAGGTGACGGTACGGCCGTTACCGAACTTGAATATCCCGATATCCCCGATATTGAGGTTAATGAGGGCGACGTTTTCTTTATTAGTATGAAGCTTGATGCCGAAATTAATGATGAAGATGATATTGGCTCAGATAATCAAGAGGATTTGGACGACGGAAATCAAGAGGATGAAGTTACTGAAATTTCTCTTATGGATAATTATGATTCTCGCTTTAGAATTGTGTATTCCAAAGATGTCACCATCACTCAAAAGCAAATCATTAACACAATGAAAAAGAAAATGGTTGATATTTTTGAGGCAGACGTTCGCAGCAACAGCGACGTTACTGATGAGTATGAAGAAGTAGAATACGAAATTCTTATCGGCAGAACTGACCGCGCAGAATCCAAGAAAGTGTATAACGAGCTTACAAGCTATCGTGCAAACAACGGTAAGGACTTCATTATCCGTATGGATGGCACAAAGCTTGTAATTGCAGCAAATACCGATTATGCTTTACAGCTTGCATTAGATTACTTTATGGAAAATTACTGCAAGACTGATAAGGACAGTGTTCCAAGTAATCTTAACTACGTTTCAAGACCTAAGCTTTCGACCATTGTGATTGACGGTAAAAATATTGCTTCCTTTACTATCAGAACCCAAAAATATCCTTCACTTATGACGGTTAAAGCTGCTGAAGCACTTGCTGAATATATAGTAGATAAAACCGGTTATAATCTTAAAATCGAAAAGGATACAAAAACTACCGCAAATGAAATTTTAGTTGGTCTTACCACACGTTCGGGTATTTCTGAAAACGTATTCAAGGCCGAATCTTTGGACTTCCTTTTCGGTAAAAACGGCACTATCTACAGTAACGAAGATTATAATATTTTTGTTGATTCGGGCAAGCTTTTCATTGAAACAGGCAGTGACTATGCAACGAGCCATGCGGTTATAAAGCTTATAGACGAGTTGCAGAAAAACACAACGCTATCAAAAACGTTTACTCTCAAGGGTTCATATTCCAAGGGCGAATATTCCTTATTGGGCGATTATGCTTATACCTGGGGCGATGAGTTCTTGACCTCATCGGGTACCACGTTCAGCAAAAAGAATTGGAAGTTAATGGATAAGGGATATATGGAAGACGAGGGCTGCTGGTATACTAAAACCGACCCGTATTATCTCGCTTCTAAGGCATCGCTTGAGGACGACGACCCCAGTAATGATTTCGGCGGTCCTTGGGTAGTGGCCAGTAACCCTGCCTATATGCAAGAGGGTACAAGCAGAAATTTGGCAGAAAATGCTGTTATAAGAAATAACGTATTGGTTCAAACTGCGAAAAAGTCTGTAAACGGTTATACCGGTAACGTTATTTGCAGTGATGGTAGAATGGAATTCCGTTACGGTATATTGGAGTCACGCATAATGGCGGCTACGGCCAACGGTAGTTCGGCATGCTTCTGGACCAGAACA
The DNA here is from genome assembly GCA_045632165.1 of Acutalibacteraceae bacterium. Taxonomy (GTDB): domain Bacteria; phylum Bacillota; class Clostridia; order Oscillospirales; family Acutalibacteraceae; genus UBA737. The sequence continues at coordinate 35,126 of JAZQWD010000005.1, forward strand.
AAGGATAGCGGCGGCGGAACGGTTAATGAAATTGATATTTTCGAAAACTTTGGTACTGATTCGTTAAGACCCAATTTACATACTTGGGGCGCAACACATATTGACCACTCGAAAATGATTACTTTAAGAAAAACCGTTGTTCCTGCTGTGGGCGAAACCTTTAGTGATACCTACCATCATTTGGCGCTTGAGTGGACTCCCGAATATATAAATATGTATTTGGACGGTGAAATTTATCTTTCACAGGAAATCACAGGCGATACCTGGGCTGCGTTCAAAGAAACTACCTACGTGATTTTCAATAATACATCACCTTCAGCTACTTATGCGGCAAATAAACCCGGTAACTGGCTTGGCGGCGGTGACCTTGCTCCTATGGATGGCGCTAAATTGGTTGATACCAACGGCGACGGTAGAATAGACGTAGAAGATTTCTACACAGAACAGTCTATTGACTATGTGCGTTTATATCAAATCAATTCAAGTAAGTATTCTTTAAAGGCAAAGAAATAAATATATGATTTTTTCGTTATCATTCCAAGGGATTCTTGGAATGATAACGGCATTTATACTCAAATAAGGAGGTAAAACAGTTGAAGGTCTTTAAGAAAACTACGGTGTTTATAATGACAATTGTTTTGCTTTTTTCTTTTAACACCCACGTTTTTTATGCCGCACTCATTAATGAAACGGATAACGGCTATAAAACCGCGCAAAATTCGGTTTATCAGGGATATTATTCTGGTAACGGCTTTGTAAAAGCGAACGAAAAACTTGAGTTGGGTGCCGAAAATTATATTTCAGGCGGTACTTTAACTGAAGACGGCAAAGCATATAAGCTTGAAAAGGGTAATGCTATTGAATTTTCGTTTAATATACTTGAGGATGCGGCTTATAACATAGCAGTATCCTTTGCATCGCTCGATGAAATTACTGAAAGTTATAAAATTTCTCTCCAAATAGATGGTAAAACTCCTTTTGCAGAGTGCGAAGAATTAATTTTAAACGCTTTATGGACAGACGACGGCGAAATAAGAACTCTTTCAAATGGAGATCAGGTTAGTCCACTTCAAAAGCATAAAGAGGGCTTTTATATTCAAAAACTTATGGATGATGAGGGAATAGAACTCTATCCTTACGAATTTATGTTATCCAAAGGAAAACACAATATAAGAATTGAAGCCACAGGCAAAGATTTATTGATTGAAAAGGTTTGTTTATTACCTCCCGAAATCATAAAATCTTATAACGAGGTTTCAAAAAATTATAGTAATTATGAAAAGTATACAGGTCCTCAAATTGTTATAGAGGCTGAAGATACACTTTATAAAAATGCATATGCGTTATCCTCAAAAAGTGACCAAAGCACTGCAGATATTTCACCATCAAGTGCTACGAATGCCATTATCAATTACATAGGCGGAACCACATGGAATACACCCGGGTCTGAAATAACCTGGAAGGTATATGCTCCAAAGGACGGCTTATATAAGCTGGGCATTGCTTTTAAGCAAAGCTATGTCACCGATGGTGAGGTTTACCGTTGGCTTAAAATTGACGGCAAAACGCCTTTCTCAGAGGCGCAAAATATCAATTTCCCTTATTCAACTAAATGGCAATTTAAGGAATTCTCAAGTGATAAAGAAGGGGATTACCTTATTTATTTAACAGAAGGTGAGCACGAGCTTTCTTTAGCTGTTACCCTTTCGGATATTGCTGAGGTTTTTGGTAGACTTCAGAAAATAGTTGGACCTTTAGGTGATTTGTATTTAGATATCGTTATGATTACGGGTGAAACACCCGACGCTAACCGAGATTATGAATTACATAAGCAAATTCCCGATTTTGAAAAAACCTTAGATGATGCGTATAAGCAGATAAATGCTTTAACGGCAGATATTGGAACAAACCTTAAAGTAAACGGCGAATTAAACGGCGCACTTAAAAATATGGCTCGTATC
>JAZQWD010000006.1:0-7120 GCA_045632165.1 Acutalibacteraceae bacterium
AAAACCCACTCTTTCGAGTGGGTTTCGATTTAATCTTTTATCATCGGTATCATAAGTCCTGCGTTTTCTAATACGTAATCGGGCTTATCAACTGATTTTTCGAGCACCTCATAGGTAGTTTCGCCGCTCATAACCAAAACGGTCACCGTACCTGCATTTATACCGCTTTTAATATCGGTATAAATTCTGTCACCGATTACAACGGTTTGTTCCTTTGTATACCCCGTCATATCCATCGCCATTTCGGGCATTAATGCCTCGGGTTTGCCGATAAATATCGGTTTTTTGCCTGTTGCGTTAAAAATCATATCACAAACGCTGCCGCAATCGGGCACAAAACCAAATTCGGTAGGGCAAACGTAGTCGATATTTGTCGCAATATAGGGCATATCGGGTTTAATTGTCAATAAATATGAAACGTCCCAAAGCTTTTTAAAGGTAAGCTCGGTATCGTTACCCATAACAATACAGTCTACTTCGTCGATATTTTCGGTAACGGTAAAGCCCTCGCTTATAAATTCATCCTTAAGAGATTGTGTACCGCAAACGTAAAGACGGGCATTTTTATGATGATTTTTAAGATAATACGAGGTTGCTTGCGAAGAGGTTATAAAATCAGCTTTAGTTGATTTTATACCTAATTTATCGAGCTTTTCAATATAGGCAGTAACGCTTTTAGAAGAATTATTTGTCATAAACAAATATCTGCCGCCCGTTTCTTTAATCGTATTTAAAAGCTCTATCGTAAAATCGTAAAGCTTGTTACCTAAATAAAGCGTACCGTCCATATCAAACAAAAATAGCTTTATATGTTTCATATTATCCTTTGTATTCATTACTTCACCTGCTTAGTTGCAATTACTTTTGTTCCGAATACATTATCGCATATTACGTCACCGATTTCAATAGGTGCGTTAACTTCTTTTGCACGAATTATTTTCATAAGGTCGAAAATATTGTCCTTTGAAATGGGATTTTCGGTTTTAACGCTAACCATTGTATCAACTCGGTTTGCAACACGAACAATTGAAGTAACCGTACGTGTAGGGTTAGTACACTCGTTAATACCATATTCCTTACCCTTAGGGCAAGCATTACCGCTGACTGAAACGTTATCGCCCTCTATATCAACAGTAAGACCGCAACCACGGGGACAAATTATACAAGTAAGCTCTCGCTTCATTACACTTCCTCCAATTCGACAATTATTTCATTTTTAGCATTCGCCATTTTATCGGCTTTAACAACTAATTTTTCCATTTCACCGGGAGCCGCCTTTAAGCGAATAGCAGTCATTAGCACCTCGTCCCCCGAACGAACGGTAAATTTCACCTTACCGAATGGATTTGTAACACGAAGAAAAAGCGCAATATCTTCATCGTTTTTAACGATGCGTTGTGGTAAAACGTAACGCACACCGTTACCTGCCTTTGTTAAAACGGTTTCTCCGCTTGCTTTTTGTCCCATAACGTATTTAGCCGCGCCCTTGCCCGCAATTTCAGCTTCGTCGGAAACATAGTCAACCAAATCATGAACCTGAAGTACGTTACCGCAAGCAAAAACACCCTCTGCTTCGGTTTGGCGGTTTTGGTCAACCACCGCACCCGAGGTAACACGGTCAATTTGTATGCCCGCACCCGTTGTTAATTCATTTTCGGGAATAAGACCGCAGGATAAAAGCAAGGTGTCGCAAGGAATATAACGCTTGGTGCTTTCAATCGGTTGGCGGTTAGCATCGACCTCGGCAATAGTTACACCCTCTAAACGCTCGCGACCGTGAATTTCGGCAACGGTTGTTGAAAGATAAAGCGGAATATTATAATCTTCCAAACATTGAACGATATTACGGGTCAACCCGCCCGAATAAGGCATAATTTCGCAAACGGCTTCAACCTTTGCACCCTCGAGTGACATACGACGTGCCATAATAAGACCAATATCACCCGAGCCGAGAATAACAACCCTTTTGCCCACCATATAACCTTCGCAGTTGATAAGCTTTTGAGCAGTACCTGCGCTGTAAATACCCGCAGGACGTGTACCGCAAATATTAAGCGCACCACGGCTTCTTTCACGGCAACCCATAGCCAAAATAACCGCCTCGGCTTTGATTTTTAAAATACCGTCGGTATTAGTGGCGGTTATAATCTTGTCTTCATTTAATTTTAAAACGGTAGTATTAGTATAAACCTTTATGCCACGTTCTTTTACCATATTAGCATAAACAGCGGCATATTCGGGGCCTGTAAGCTCTTTGCCAAGCTTGTGAAGACCAAAACCGTTATGAATACACTGCCTTAAAATACCGCCCATTTCGTCTTCGCGGTCAAAAATAATTACGTCCTTAACACCCGCATCATAAGCGGCGCAAGCCGCCGCCATACCCGCAGGGCCGCCACCTATTATTGCAATATCACATTTTAGCATTTTTTAAATCCTCCCGATAACCATTTTTGACGAGCCGCCTTTTTTGGTTACGTCTTCCATTTTAATTCCGTTTTCTTCAGCCACAATTCGCATAACGTAGGGGGAACAAAATCCGCCTTGGCATCTGCCCATGCCCGAACGGGTACGGCGCTTAACGGCATCCATATCGAGCGCTTTTGGGTTTTGTCTTACAGCCGCACGAATTTCGCCCTCGGTAATACCCTCGCAACGGCAAACTATTTTACCGTAAGCGGGATTTTGCTTTATAAAAGCGTCCTTTTCATTGTCGGTCATGTGGTTAAATGCTTCCATATCGGCGCGGTTACCGTTCCAATTTTTTTTAGGTGTTAAACTAACACCAATATTCTTTAAAATATCGGTAACGTATTCGGCAATAGCCACGCAAGAGGTAAGACCTGGCGAATCGATAGCCGCAACGTTTATGAGCCCCTCTACCTTTTTAGATGCTTCAATTATAAAGTCACCGCCCTTTTCGGAAGAACGAACCCCCGCAAAAGAGGTAATAACCTTTGAAAACTGAATTTCGGGCACACTGCGTTTTGCAAGATTAATAACGGTTTTAATACCCTCGGGGGTGATTTCGTTATTATCGGCACTTTTTACAACCGCCGCGGTAGGACCTGTAAGCAGGTTGCCGTCAGCGGTTGGGGTAACGAGAATACCCTTACCGTTAGCGGAAGGCACTTGGAAAATTGTATGCGAAACCGTACTGCCCTCTGCCTTATCCAAAAGCAAATATTCACCTGCGCGGGGGATAATTTCAAAATCGCAGTCGCCCGCTAATTTTGCAATTTTATCGCTGTGACAACCCGCACAGTTAATTAAATATTTAGCGCTTGCTGCTTGTCCGTTTGACGATTTAACTATAAAGCCGTTGTCGGTTTTTTCTATATTAGAAATTTCAAAATTACGAATAAGCTCTACCCCGTTATCCATTGCATTACCAACCGCTGCGATAGTTAACTTATAAGGGCAAATAATACCTGCGGTAGGAACGTATAAAACAAGACTTACTTCACCCGATAATGCGGGCTCGATTTTGCGTGCCTCATCACCCGAGATAACCTGCATTTCTTTAATACCGTTTTCTAAACCTCGGTTATAAAGGTTATAAACCTCTTTTTCTTCCTCTTTGCCGAAAGCGCAAATCATAGACCCGTTACGTTTAAAGGGTACGTTTAATTCCTTTGCCGCTTTATATAAAAGGTCAACACCACGGCTGTTCATTTTTGCCTTTAGGGTATTGGGCTCGGGGTCGTAACCGCCGTGGATAATACCGCTGTTCGCCTTTGACGCACCGATTGCTACGTCGTTTTCCTTTTCTAAAATACAAACCGAAAGGTTATATTTTGAAAGCTCGCGCGCAACCATGCCGCCGATAACACCGCCACCCGCAATAATAATGTCGTAATTCATTTTTTACTCTCCTTTTTTAAAATAAAAAAAGAAACAGAAAAACAAGGCGGCAAAAACCGTCTTATTTATTCCGTTTCTCTTAATCTCTTGGAAAAATATTTAATTTTAAATTATATATACCATAATTCCTTCTTGCCGGTAGAAACCGCTAAAGCACCGCTTTTTAAAGCCGCGGTAACTTCGCCTTTTGTTTCTAAAAGGCCGCCCGCAATTACGGGTATTTTATCACTTGCAAACTTTTTGATTACCTTTTCTATAACGCCGGGCATAATTTCAACAAAATCGGGCTTGGCGGAAGCAATCATTTCCTTAATACTTTCAAGACCCTGACTGTCGAGCGCAAAGTAACGCTGAACCGATAAAACGCCGATTTCTTTAGCATTTTTTATTAAAGGTGCGCGGGTAGAAATTATACCGTCAGCACCTAAATTTGCCAAAAACTGTACACCGCATTTATCCTTGCCGATACCCTTCATCAAATCGATATGCACAAAAATAAGCTTACCGTTTTTATGCGCGGCATTAATTTTTTCGCCTACCGTCATAACGTCACCCTCAAGCAAGAAAACAACCTCACAAGGGGAAACTAAAGCATCGTTAAACTGCGGCTCGTGTACCGCCGAAATAATCGGGCAAATGTCCAATTTTTCAATAACCTCTAACGAATTCATAAAAGTTCACATCCAACAAAAAGTATACCATATATAAATTATTATGTCAAGAACTGTAAAATTTTATCGTAACATTTTTCGGCGGTTAAAAACACCGTTTCGGCTTCTTCCGGCTTAAAGGTTTTAAGCCGTTTTTTATTTGGTATGCCCCAAACGTTAAATATACGCGGGCCGTACCAAAAGCCAAAATCCGTTTTACAAAAAACGCCCTTTAAAATGCTTAAAGCAGCCCTTTTAGGTGTCATAAAAATTATTTTCATAGGGTGTTTTATTATTGTAAAAACAAGCTTTGGGTAATGGGCGGTAATATTAGTAAAGGTAATACCGGGGTGAGTAACCGAAAGCGTAACTTTATTTTCGTTTTCAAAAAGCTTATAAAATGATAACATTAAATACCGCTTTGCGTTGCCGTAAACCTTACTTGCGGCCTTTATATCACGAAAGTCGATATTTTCGGGATCGGTTTTAGAGTAATTATGCGCAATACTGCCAACCGCTACTACCCTGCCGCCTTTTTCAGCCAAATAAGGCAAAAGCTCTTTAGTCATATAGTAGGGGGATAAAAAGTTTATCATAAAAACGTTATCGTAACCGGGGTCGGTTATATAGCGCGGTATACTGTAAGCGCCTGCGTTATGTATTATCACGTCGGGGCAATCGGTTTTTAAAATATCGGTTGCCGCCTTTACCGATTTTATATCACTTAAATCAAGCGGAATATAACTAATTTTTATATCACAAAATTCGCTTTTTAAGGCGCTCATTTGCTCGTCGGTTTTTGTTTTACTTCGGTTAAGCAATATAAGATTAGCACCTAGGGACGCTAAATGCTTGCAAAGCCAAACACCGATACCGCCCGTACTACCTGTTACTGCAACGGTTTTTCCGCCAAGATTTTCGGCATTATTTAAAAGCCATTTTTTATAGTTCACTTATTACACCACTTCTATCTGACACATTTGCATTGTGGTTAAGGCGGCGTTATGACTATCCACCGTAACACCTGCACAACATTTTTTGTCAACGATAATATTTTTATCGTAAAAATTCGCCTTTAAGATAAGTGCGTTTGAAACAACGCAAATATCGGTACAAAGACCGATAAGTGTTACGTCAAAATCGTCTTCTCCCGCTTTTTCTTTAATTAGTAGCGGTAAAGCGGTAGAGCCAAAGGTAAGCTTTTCAATCTCATAATGTTTTTTATTTGCGAGTGCATTTTTGATTTCTTCATTTAACTGCCAACCCGCTGTATTCTTTATACAATGTTCAACAGGAAGCTTCTTGCCTTCGGCAGTAGATAAATAATCTTCAAAATGGGTATCGTAGGTTACAAAAATCTCGCCGTCAAAATTTTTAATTTTTTCAGATGCGGGCGCAATTATACCTTGTGCCTCTTTTGTGCCCAAAGCACCGTTTACAAAATCGTTTTGAATATCAACAACTATTAAAAAATGTTTCATAAAATCACCTCATAAACACATTTTAGCATATTTTTATATACAATTCAATAATAACAGTAAATTGGGTGGGTAACGCTGACGCCCAATGCGTAATTCGTAATGCGTAATTCGTAATTATTTTCCAAATTAAATTGAGGATATCGTAAGGAAGCAATTAAACAAAGCGATAAACTAAAATTTGAAAACCCGCCTACAAGCGTAAGCGGGTTTAAAATAAAGCTATTAATTAATTTTAACCTTTAGACAATCATTTGCAAGGCAGTTTTTGCCAACGTAAACTTCGATTTCGCCCTTTTCGACAATGTATTCACCGTTTTCAAGATAAAAGCCAAGTTCTTTATAGCCAAGCTCAAACTCAACCTCTACGCTTTCGCCTGCCTTAATAAAAGGCTTTTTATAACCCTTAAGCTCGCGAATGGGACGCATCATTGAAGCAACGCGGTCACGGATATAAAGCTCGATAACCTCTTTACCGTCCATTTCGCCTGTGTTTTTAACATTAAGGGTTACCTTAAACTTTTTACCCGATTTTAAAGCTTCGAGTGAAAGATTGGTTTTATCTACCGCAATATTTGAATATTCAAATTCGGTATAAGATAAACCGTAGCCAAACGGATAATATGGTGTAACCGCACCGTCAACATAAGACCAATATGGGTGATCGTGATAATAGCTATTTACAGGGCGACCGCTTGAAGTAACGTTATAATAAAGCGGAATATGCCCCGTTTTTCGTAAAAATGTTATAGGTGTACGACCGCAGGGGTTAAAGTCACCAAACAAAATATCGCAAACGGCATTTGCGGTTTCGCTGCCGCTATGCCAAGCATAAATAATAGCATCCAGCATATCGGCAACGTTTTCCATCGCACGGGGACGACCGCAGAAAAATACACCAATTACCTTTTTGCCCGTCATTTTAGCACGACGAATAAGCTCAATTTGTCCTTCGTCAAGCTCAATGCTTGCAGTAGCGCGGTTTTCACCCGTTGTTAAATGGCTTTCACCAAGCGCTAAAACGATTACATCCGACCAAGCGGAAATCACGTCGATATTAGTATAAATATCGGTCGGGTCCTCACTAACGTTAAACTGACCACCGTTATCGGTTAAAACGCCCTCGAG
>JAZQWD010000007.1:0-2808 GCA_045632165.1 Acutalibacteraceae bacterium
AAAGCACCGCCGACGGCACGTTGCTGATAACCTGACAAGATAATACCGAAAACAAAAGCGTGCTTTTTGATAAAAGAAAAGAAAAAGCCGTACGCACAACATCAATTCGCGCCATATTACCTGCAAAAATAAAGAAAAACACAAAAGTTAAAAGCAAAGGATAGTCGACCGCTTTTAAAGCATCTCTATCCATAAACAATAAAAACAGCGGAATAACAATTAATCCCCACCAATAAGGCACACCACGGAAAACAATTAAAATACTAAACGCGAATAATATTAAATATATTATCGTTCTGACAGGTGGCAAATTCACCCTTTGTTTTTGCAAAAGCACCTTTTCGGGCTTTATAAAAACAAGACAGCAAACCGTTATTAAAATTATAGCAACCACAAAGCAGGGCGCCATTATACCCATAAACTCTAAATTATCAATTTCAAAAAACGAATAAAGATAAAGGTTTTGCGGGTTGCCAAACGGGGTTAGCATACCACCCAAATTTGCCGCGATATTTTGCAAAATAAAGGTAACTTCCATATATTTTTCCTGCTTGGTGGCGGTAAGCACGTAATAACCAAGCGGCAAAAAGGTTAAAAGCGCCATATCGTTTGCAATAAGCATTGAGCCGATAAAGGTTATATACACAAGCATTAAAACACAGCTTCGTATATTACCGCACACCTCAACGATTTTACGCGCTAATATATAGAAAAACCGTATATTTTTTAAAGCGCAAACAACGGCAAGTACGCAAAATAAGCAGGTAAGTGTTTTAAAATCAAAATACCCTATATATTTTTTATCGGGCGTAATTATAACCGAGGTTACCACCGCCGCCAAAAGCGCCACCGTCATTACAATATTGCTTTTAAAAAAGCCAAAAATTCTACTAAAAATCAACGTCATAAATCTATTTATTTCTTTCAACTATATCAGCAAAATGCTCACCGATTTTGCAAATAAATTTCAACGCATCTTCCAAAAGTGCATCAGGAATTTGGTCAAGCGCCTTAATTTCAAAAGTGATATCACCCTTGTAACCAACCTTGCCAAGTGCCGCCATAATTTCTTCCCAATTTTTTATTGCGCCCGTAAAGGGAATGGTGTGCAAATCGTTATCTATTGCAACGTCGTGAACGTGAAGACCCCAAATGCGTTTATTAAGTGCCTTTACCATTTCAACGGGATCTTCGTGAACAAGATAAGTATGACCTATATCAAGGCAAGCGCCAAAACGAGGATGGTTCATCATATCAACGTAATCGCAAAATTCATCTGCAGGTGCACAAACGCTATGTAAAATTGCATTCGTACCCTTTGTTCTCCACATATTTTCGGTCAAAATGTTAATATCATATTCATCACAAAGAGGCAAAAGCTTATTGTAAAATTCAATATTTTGTGTTCTTAATTCGTCCTTAAATTCAGGATATTCAAGGTGTTGCTTAGGGTGAACAATAATATTTTCAACACCCAAAATCGAAGCAGTTTCTATAGAATGCTTTATAAGCTCAAATACCTTTTGAGTTTTTGCCTCATCCATATAGCTTGAATGCATAGGTGCGTGAGACTGATTAAACACAATGCCGCAACCGTCTGCCACACGTTTTAATTCTTTTGCATATTCAGCATAATTAGCTTGCATTTTGGGACTGTCGGCCTGCCACATATCCTCCATAGTCATATCAATTGCAGTAAAACCGCACTTTGCCAAAAATTCAACCGCTTTTGCTTCGCTCATACGATTATGAAGCATTTTTATATTTGCTGAAACCTTCATTACAAAACACCTCTATTTAAATTTTACGGTATATAACTCATTTTAAGAAATATGGCCGATTTTTGCAATAGGTTTTTAAAATTTTCTTGTAAAATACCCGTTTTTCGTATATAATTTAGTTATGAAATATATAGGGAGGTTAATTTATGCCATCAAAAGACATTATTAAAATTAAAACCAACGTAGATAACTTATATCTTCGTGTTGCAAAGGGTCACTTTGCTTCTCCCCACGCACACAGCAACTATTACATTGACGTTGCGGCACAAAAATCACGTTTAACCGAAGCAAAAGCAGTAGCGCGTGAGCTTTGCAGCCGTTTTAATTATTTAAATACTATTGTTGATACTGTGCTTTGCCTTGACGGTACCGAGGTTGTAGGTACTTGCCTTGCTAACGAGCTTACAAAGCATAGCTTTATGAATATTAACGCCCACCAAACAATTTATATCGTAACCCCTGAAACCGCAAACGGTTCACAGCTTATCTTCCGCGATAATATTTTGCCTATGATTAAAGGCAAGCACGTGCTTGTTTTGGCTGTTTCGGTTGCATCGGGCGAAACCGTATCCAACGCTATTGAAGCAATTAAGTATTACGACGGTATTCCCGTTGGTATTGCGGCTATGTTCTCTACTAAAGATGAGTGTGACGGCTTTAAGGTTAACTCGGTATTTAACCCATCAGATTTGCCTGATTATTTCTCGGTTCCGTCACATGATTGCCCCCTTTGTAAGGAAGGCAAAAAACTTGACGCGCTTATCAATAGCCACGGTTTTTCAAAGCTTTAATAAAAAAAGCCACGGTTAAGAGTCGTACAGTTAAGGACAGTACAACACGACACAAAAAACACCCGTAGTTTTTTAAAAACTGTGGGTGTTTTTAATATTCTCTTTCTTTGTTAGTCAAGTTGTGCTATAATACAACTAACCGATAAATAAGAATTTGTCGATAGTAATCGATAGATTAACTATAGTAAAACGGAGAATTGGTTATGAAAAAAATTTGTTGCGTAAACGATATGCCT
>JAZQWD010000008.1:0-5026 GCA_045632165.1 Acutalibacteraceae bacterium
TCGGTTAAATTGGAGGCACATTGTAGGGACAGGCCTCCCGGACTGTCCGCGAATATAGTAGAATTGTGACGGGCAGTCGAGGACGCCTGCCCCTACGCGTGGTGTAAATGTAAATTTATCTCCCCGACAAACTATAATTTAAACCACCAAAAAGAAAAACTACGGCGGTAGTTTTTCCGCCGTAGTTAATTATTTAAGCATTAATTTTCTTGTGTGCTTTTTTAGAAACAATTTGAATAAGAACAACAACAGCAAGAATTCCAAGACCTATACTGTCGGTTACAATACCTGGGTAAATAAGAAGCAAACCGCCAATAACTGAAATAATACGTTCATACCACTTCATATTAGTGATAAGATAGCCCTCAAGCGCGGCAGATACACCGCACATACCGATAATAGCAGTAATACAAATAAGCACAACTTCATACCAAACGGTATTTACAAACAACATTGCTGGATTAAGCGCAAATACGTAAGGTACGATAAATGCACCGATAGCAAGCTTTGTTGCAGTAAAGGCAGTCTTCATTGGGTTCGCCTGTGCAATAGCCGCACCTGCATAAGCCGCCAAAGCAACGGGAGGTGTTAAGTCGGCAACGATACCGAAATAGAACACGAAGAAATGCGCCGCAATAGCGGGAACACCCATTTCCATAAGGATAGGTGCACAAGTTGCAGCCATAATGCAATAGTTTGCAGTGGTGGGCACACCCATACCCAAAACGATACAAGCAAGCATAGTTAAGAACAATGCAATAATTACGTTATTACCTGCAAGGCCAACAATAGCGGTCATAAGCTGAGTAGCAAGACCTGTTATAGAGATAATACCTGCAATAATACCTGCCACACCGCAAGCAACAGCAACGGTAATCATACCCTGACCACCTGCTGCCAATGCTTCAAAAATGCGCTTAGGTGTAATGCGGTTTTCTTTATTAAAGATACCAACAACGATAGCCGCAATAATTGCAATAGCCGCAGCAAAAGCGATTGAACGAGCACCGCTACTTACAAGAGCAATCAAAATAATGATTGGCAATAATAAGTATGATTGTTTTAAAAGGGGTAAAAATCTAGGTAATTCTTCTCTGGTAAGACCGCGAAGGCCTTCTTTCTTTGCTTCAAGGTGTACCACAATAAATACGCCAAGGAAGTAAAGCGCCGCGGGTAAAATTGCACGAACAACAATGTTACTATAGGTTACACCCATATTTTCAGCCATTAAGAATGCAGCCGCACCCATAATAGGAGGCATAATTTGTCCGCCTGTTGAAGCAGAAGCTTCGGCAGCAGCGGCAAATTCGGGCTTATACCCCGCCTTTTTCATTAGAGGGATTGTAACCGCACCCGAGCCAACGGTGTTAGCAACTGACGAGCCCGAAACCATACCTTCAAGAGCACTTGCCACAACGGCAACCTTTGCAGGACCGCCCGAGAAACCGCCAACAACCGAGTTTGCAATTTTAATAAAGAAATCGGCAATACCGGTTCTTTCAAGGAAAGCGCCGAAAATAATAAAGATAGCAATATATTTTGAACAGGTAGCAATAGGTGTAGATAAAACACCGGTAGATGTGGTATAGAAAATACCGCTGAAAAGCTTAACTATACGGCGCATCATATCGGGCTGTTGAAGACCGAAGAAAAGCGCATAAATCATAAATGCAACCGCAACAACAATAATCGGAATACCAACACAACGGCGGCAAAGCTCTAAAAGACACAATACACCGACAGCGGCAATTATGATTTGATAATTATCAAATTTAATACCTTGGTTAATAATTTTTTGGGCATATACAACGATATAGAAAAACGAGCCAGAACCCAACGCCATTAAAATATAATCATACCAAGGGATATAGTTTACCTTTTGAGTACCCTTTCGTGCGGGGAACACCAAAAAGCCAATAAAAACAATGCAACCAACAAAGCTTGCTAAACGGATATGGTCAAGCCAAGTTGCAAAAAACGTTACGTAAATACAAAACAAAGAAAATGCCGCAAGAATACAGTTAACTAAAACTTTAGGTTTACCTTCCCATACGCGGACGTTTGATTCTCTGTCATATTTTTTCATTACGGCATCAACGTCCATTGGACCTTCTGCCACAACTGCCTTTTTCTTAAACAAAGCCAAATTTATCCTACCTTTCTATAAACACACTAAAATAGCTGCGACTGCAAAGCCGCAGCTATTTTGTTTTTTAATCAACCTTTAATTATTTGGTTGCTACGTCGATTCCCTTTTCCTTAAAGTACTTTGCAGCACCAGCGTGGAAAGGAACAACTGTAAGGCCTTCGGTAGCATTTTCAAGTGAAAGTTCAGCACCCTTAGCATGCTTAACCTTAATATCTTCAATGTTATCGAAAAGTGTCTTTGTTAAGTTGTAAACATCATCTTCTGAAGCGTCAGCGCTTACGATAAGTGTTGCCTTAACGGTAACAGTAAGAACTGCCTTATCCTGATTCTTGTAAGAATTTGCAGGAACTTCATAAACTGAATAGAACTTATTCTTTTCCATAAGTGCTTTAGCAATGTCACCGTCAATAGGAACAAGGCGAGCATTCTTATTGGTCATGCAAAGTTCATCAATAGCGGGTGTAGGAGCACCTGCAACGATAAATGCAGCGTCGATTTTGCCGTCCTTAAGAGCGTCAGCACTTTGACCGAAGTCTTGATATTGTGCTACAATATCCTTTTCGGTAAGACCTGCAGCTTCTAATACGTCGATAGCGTTGAAGTAAACGCCTGAAGCGGGAGCGCCGATGGAAACCTTCTTGCCCTTTAAGTCTTTAACTGACTTGATGTTAGGGTCAGTAGTAACGAGCTGAACTGCTTCAGCATAAAGACCTGCAATTGTACGGAAGGTTGTGATTTTGCCTTCGTCCTTGAATGAACGAACGCCGTCCCAAGCATAAGCCATAACGTCAGACTGTACAGTACCTAACTGATAGTCACCAACGTCGATACTTTGAATGTTTGCTTTTGAGCCGTCAGAAGAAACAGCAGTAACAGAAATGTCGGTCTTGTCCTTAATATACTGTGAAAGAACGTTACCATAAGCGAAATATGTACCTTGAGTACCACCTGTACCCATTGTCATTTTGGTTGCGCCCTTGTTACCACCGTTAGTAGTACCGCCGCAAGCAACCATGGTTAATACCATTAAAATTGAAAGTAAAGCGATTAAAAACTTTTTCATTATTTTTGCCTCCTGTATAAATGTATACAAGTATATTAGCACACATACATCAATATGTCAAGTATAGATTTTAAAATTCAATTTCGGCAATATGCGGTCGATGGTCAGAAGCTACTATCGGTGGTATATCTGCCGAAATAACTTTAATATCGGGTGATACGAAAATATAATCAATTTTTTGTTTCGGATTATCCGACGGGAAGCTGAATTTTTCTTCATTAAAGAAATCGGCTGTATCAACCATTTTTTCACGTATTGGCTTTAACAATTCATCATTGGGCTTTAGGTTAAAATCCCCCATAAGCACGCATTTTTCATTTTCCAAATTTTCTAAAACGGTTTTTACCGCGTTTTCTTGCTCGTCGCGGTTTAGACCGAAATGAATAACCAAAACCGTAAGCCCGTTAGAAAGCTTAACCTTTAAAAGACAACGTGTTTCGTAGTAACCGTTATATTTTTTCACCTTAGGGTCGGGCACAGGAATATTTTGGGCTTTAATTATTGGGTATTTTGAAATAAAAGCATTTCCATAAGGTCCTGCCTTAAACTTAATGGCGGGGGCAAAGTAAAATTCACGAAGACCTGAAAGCAACGCCAATTTTTCGGTTTGTGCGGTATATTCGGCGCCTACCCCTTCACCACGTATTTCATTAAGACCGACAATATCAGCCCCGACGCTTTTAATTGCGTCAGCCATTATTTGAAAATCAATTTCGCCTGTTATGTAATTTTTACAGTGTTGAGTATTAAATGACATAATTTTCATATAAAACACCTCTAATTAATGATATCACAAGCTACATACTAACGCAACACTTGAAATTTGTGCCATTTTTTGTTACAATATTTATATAGATTTATTTTAAGGGGGACTGTAAATGGCAAAGGATTTATACGCTATTATTTTAAAGGATTTAGGCAAAAAACCTGACCGCGTTAAAGAGGAATTAATCTCATACGGTACACCCGACGGTGACGTAGAGCTTATTTTAGAACGCATTGAAAGCGGCAAGCCATATAGCATTGCTTACGCTAAAACCTTTAAAGAAGCAACACTTTTAAAAGAACGCTTTGAAGGTAGCGGTGCGCTTGTTGACGTTTGCTTAAAACGTGCCTTTAAGGAAAAGAAAATTGAAAAAGAGGGCACTCCCCTTTATGACGCTTTATGCGAGGGCTTTCAAAAATATGCAAAAATGCGAAAAGAACTTAAAAAGAACCTTGCCTTTTGCGTTATAGGTTGGCCTTTGATTGCTATTGGTATCTGCCTTTTGGTGTTTGCAAATTTATGGGGACTTATACCCCTTATCGCAGGTGTTATAATTCTTGATGTTTCGGCATTTAAGCTAATGCTTGAAAACAATAAAAAGAAAAAAGCTGAACAAAAGAAAGAAGATATTGAAGAAGAAACCACAGGCAAAAAAGTTTGGAAGGTTATTCTTGAAATCTTAAAATACATAGGTGTTATTCTTTTCGGCGCGTTTGTTGTGCTTTATAGAATTTGTAAAAAATTATTAAAATTAGGCAAAATTAAGCGCAAATACAAATTGCTTATGCCATTTACCGAAACCGCGGGCTTTGACCTTTTAATTTCTTTTGTGGTGTTCGTTGTATTCCTTTTAGCGGCACTTATTTGTTACGAAATTGCACAGGCAATAAAATAATTTTAACCCCCAGCCAAATGGTTGGGGGTTAATTTGTATTTGCAATTCAAATTGTAGTTTATCGGGGAGATAAATTTACATTTACACCACGCGTAGGGGCAGGCGTCCTCGACTGCCCGTCACAATTCTACTATATTCGCGGACAGTCCGGGA
>JAZQWD010000009.1:0-11598 GCA_045632165.1 Acutalibacteraceae bacterium
TGTTACAACCGTTGTTACCGATATGGATATTGCTAAGGTTATCGAACTTTGGACAGGTATCCCCGCAACTAAGGTACAGGAAAGTGACTTTGAAAAATTGGGCCTTTTAGAAAGCAAACTTAATGAAAAAATTATCGGTCAGGAAGAAGCAACACGCTTGGTAGCAAGTGCGGTTAAGCGCGCAAGAGTGCGTACAAATAATTTGCACCGCCCTGCATCGTTTATATTTGTTGGTCCCACAGGTGTTGGTAAAACCGAACTTGTAAAGGTGTTGTCGCAACAACTTTTTGACACGCCCGAAACCTTAATCCGCCTCGATATGTCTGAATTTATGGAAAAGCACTCGGTATCTCGTATTATCGGTGCGCCTCCAGGATACGTTGGCTATGACGAGGCAGGTCAGCTTACCGAAAAGGTAAGAAGAAAGCCCTATTCGGTAGTGCTTTTTGATGAAATTGAAAAGGCACACCCCGACGTTTTGAATATCCTTTTACAAATTCTTGACGACGGCACAGTTACCGACGCGCAGGGTAGAAAGGTTAATTTTGAAAATACGGTCGTTGTTATGACTTCAAATGCAGGCAGTGACCGCAGTGAAAATCTTTTGGGCTTTGGCAAAACTCAGGCAGAGGGTTCAAAAGAAAAGGCACTTAAAGCTCTTGAAAGCTTCCTTCGTCCCGAATTTATTGCCCGCGTTGATGAAATTGTGGTATTCTTACCTCTATCACAGCAAACGCTCGAAAAAATTGCCTCAATTATGCTCGACGAATTTGCTGAATCGCTTAAAGAAAAGCTTATCACTTTTAGATATGACCAAACGGTTTGCAAATATCTTGCCGATAAGTGTGACGGTATTAAAAAAGGTGCGCGTGAGCTTCGCAATCTTATTCGCCGTGAAATTGAAGCCCCTGTTGTTGATTTAATTATTGAAAAGGGCGAGGGTAATATATCAGGCATTAGCGCTACTGCCGACGGTGAAATTAAAATCAATATGCTATAATACAAAAAAGAAGGTCTTTAACGGACCTTCTTTTTAATTTTAACATTTTCAACCCAAAAAACATATAATGTGTTGTAATTCTTTGATTAAATTTCGTGAAATTAGGTAAGAATATAATCGGAGTGTGAAAATGTTATGAATATTAAACGCGGAGAAATTTACTACGCCGATTTAAGCCCCGTTATTGGGTCGGAACAGGGTGGAATACGCCCTGTATTAATAATTCAAAATGATGTTGGCAACAAGTATAGCCCCACAGTTATTGCGGCGGCAATTACGAGTCAGCGCGACAAAACCAAATTGCCTACACACATTACTGTCGATGCGGTTGGATGCGGTTTGGCAAAGGATTCAATAGTTTTGCTAGAACAGGTTAGAACTATTGATAAAAAGCGATTAAAAGAAAAAATGGGCTGCCTTGACGGTAACGCAATGCACCGCGTGGACAAGGCATTAAGCGTTAGCTTTGGGCTTGATATAGCATCAACGGGCTTTACTACATAAGTAAAGCCCGTTGTTTTTTAAAATTTATATTTTAATTGTTTCGCCCGATTTTATGGTGTAGGATTTACCATCAATATCAAGCCATATTTGTTTTATGGTTGGGTTGTAAATTTGGCTACCGTCAGCGCTGAAAACAAGGGAATTATAAGCAGTAACGTAATCGTAAATTTCGATATTGGTTGCATACCAAATATCATCTTTACCGCTTAATTTCTGGCAAATTTCTTCAATGCGTTCCCAATTGTTTTTTTCGCTAAATTCATAAGAGTGACCCCATAAATAGAACAACTTCGGCTCGCGTCTTGCGGCGTAGGATTGTTCTTTCAATTCAACAAATTTTTCAATAAGGTCCATCGTTTCAGGCGAATCGTGGTGGGCGGTAGGCATCCATTGATACCAATTTTGCGGTAGGTTAAAGCTATCGTTGATTTCACCCAAGGTGCGGGCATAAACTATGTCAAGCTCTTTGAGATAATGCTCAATGCTGTCAAGTGTTGCACCGTTATTAAGATTGCGAATACCCGAGTCGGGATAGGCAAGACCGCGAACAATCATATTAAAATCTTTTTCAAGACCTAAGCGACAGTTAAGCACGTCTTGAATACCGTCAATTGCTCTTAAGTTACCGTTTGCGCGGTGTTCGGCACCGTGTGTAGCAATTTCATGACCTGCGTCAATAATATGCTGCTGAATTTCTTCCTTCATTAAATGCCAATCAGTTGTGCTTTTGCCAAGCCATGCACTATTAAGATTAAAGGTGCCTTTAAGGTTATATTTATTGAAGGTTGCGGCAAGGCGAATATCATCTCGGCAACCGTCGTCATAACTAAAGGTAACTGCTTTTAATTTGCCTTCGGGAAAGCGTAAAAAACGGTATCTCATAATTTTCTCCTTTATTCTGCTCTAAGTTCAAAAGTAAGGGTTTCAAAGTCGTGCATATTGGTGATTGGTAAACCAAAATTCATAAGTGTTTTACCGGTTAGGCGTATAGATAAAGGACTTACATTGTAAATCTTATCGGGTAAAAGGCCTTGAAGCTTTACGTAATGTCCTGCAACGTTGGGTGTAACCTTTTGTGAAGCAAACATAACAAAGCTTGATTTTTTATTGTTTGAAACAATTTGCCAACTGCAAAAATCATTTGTGAAAGGACTGTCAATACGGTAGAAGGTTCCGTTTGCGATCATGCTTTCAAGTCGTTTATGCAAAGCAATTTGCTCTTTGATTTGAATTTTCTCACTTCTTCCAAGCTTTGCAATATCAAGCTCGTAACCAAAGTTGCAAACCTGTGCAACGTCACCGCGTGTTTTAAAGTAGGTTGTGCGACCGGTTTGATGGTTAGGACAAGCCGAAACATGCGCGGTCATAGCCGAAAGTGGATAAACCATACTTGTACCGTATTGAATTTTAAGGCGTTCCATAGCATCAGTATCGTCGCTTGTCCAAATTTGCGGCATATAATAAAGCACACCAAAATCAAAGCGTCCGCCACCGCCTGCACAACCTTCGAAAAGAATTTTTGGGAAGTTTGTTGTTAAGCGGCGCATAAGCTCGTAAACACCAAGTATGTAGCGATGACAAAATTCACCGTGTTGCTCGGGTGAAAGTGTGGCTGAACCAGCGTCGGTAATATTGCGGTTCATATCCCATTTTACATATGTAATATCGTATTTGTCAAGTATATCGGCAATGACTTTGTAAATATAATCCACAATTTCGGGGCGGGACATATCCAAAACTAATTGTTGACGGCTTTCGGTCGGTTCTTTGTTTTCAACGTGAATACACCAGTCGGGATGTTCTTCGAAAAGACGGCTCTTGCGTGAAATCATTTCGGGCTCTATCCAAAGGCCAAATTTCATACCGTTTTCCTTACAAACCTTAACAACAGGGTCAAAGCCGTTTGGGAATTTTGCCTCGTCAATAAACCAGTCACCAAGTGAAGTGTGGTCGTTATCGCGTTTGCCAAACCAACCGTCGTCAAGCACAAAGGTATCAATACCAAGGTCCTTGCAGTTTGAAACAAAGTTTTCTATTGCCTGTTCAGACATATCAAAATACATTGCTTCCCAACTGTTTATAACAATCGGTCGCACTAATTTTTCACTTGATTTGCCCAAGTGATTACGGCACATTTCGTGGAAAC
This sequence comes from Acutalibacteraceae bacterium, assembly GCA_045632165.1. GTDB lineage: Bacteria > Bacillota > Clostridia > Oscillospirales > Acutalibacteraceae > UBA737. The sequence continues at coordinate 3,651 of JAZQWD010000009.1, forward strand.
AGTGTGACATACCGTTAAGACCGTTTTGACTGAAAACAGAAATTGCTTCGGGTGTTTCAAAGCTTTCGCCAGCGGCCAAATTAAAGCAGAAGTTAAAAGGATTAATACCCGCTTGAATACGGGTTGAACCTAATTGGTCAACGTCTGCAGTTATTTTAAAATTACCGCTGTAAACAAGTGCAAAACCGTAAGCATTACCGCTGTTTTCATTGGTGTCGGCACTTACAAGTGCGCCAAACGGGTTGTGTTGGTGACCAGTTGCACCGCGGCGGCTTTCAATAGAGGTAGTACCTGTTGTTAGCGCGCGGCGGTTAACGTGACGCTCGCGTGCCCAAGCACCGTCAAGAGTTATAAAATCAAATGGCTCGGCTTGGAAATCTATTGAAAAGCTTTGTGCTGAGTAAAGCTTTAACGGAATGTCAGAGGTGTTATGTACGACAGTGCGGCGGGTTATAGCATCTTCTTTTTCAAATACCGAATAGAAAAGTGAAACCTCAAAATTTGAAACCGTATCTTTAAGCACAATTTCCAATGTATCAACGTTTTCTACGTTTTTATTAAAAGAGGGAAGACCTTTAATGGCGTCTTTTCCTTTGAAAATGCGGTAGCTTTTAAAAACCAAATTTGCGGTGCGTTGACCGTAAGTGTTTTCTAAAAGTAACGCGGGATTTCTAAAATCACCGTTGCCCGAAATGGGATATTCAAATGGGGCAGTATCTTTTGATACAATCCATTTTCCCACTTCCTCGGATTGCATATATTCGTGCTTTACAAAAAGATTGAGTGAATCAAGGTTATCTACACCGATAGATGCACCGTAATACCAATGGCAAAGCATATCATCTTTTAAAATTTTAATTACGTAGCTTGAATTTGCGGTGTTAAGGAAAAAAGTTTTAGTATCTTCACGGAAAATAATCATAATATAATACCTCGTTTATTAATGGCGTTCAACTGTAAGGTCGAACGGTAGATTTTCGGTTTCTTCAACAGCGAATTTGTTATGCATATTTGCCTGTCGCTGAATAATGTTAATATTCATTTTACGGTACTTTTCAGGTGATACACCCATAATCTTTTTAAATGCATTTGAAAAATACGGTTGGTCGGCATAATTTAGTAAATCGGAAATTTCTTTAACCTGCATATTTGAATTTAAAAGCAAGTCGGAAGCAATTTCAATACGCTTTTTAGCAAAATATTGGTAAGGCGTCATGTTAAAGGTTTTTTTGAAAATGCTTATTACCTGTGCTTGTGACATACACAGTTCGTTTGCAATATCTTTAAGCGAAATATCCTTTTCATATAAGTGACTGTCGAGCATTTTTTTGATAGTGTTTACCTTAATATCCATTAAATCTTTTTGTCTAAATCCGTAAAGACTTTGCATGATAGAATGGAATTTAATAGCGCCTGTAAGCATTATTTCTTTAACGGGTAAGTTGCTGTTTGTAATTTCGTAAAGCTCGTCAAATATTTGTTTATTATTGAATCTTTTAAATACTATTGTGCTTTGTAGATCGTACGAATAAATAAGGTTTGAAACTAAAGTGCCATCAACGTTAAACCAAATTTTATCCCAAGTCTTGTCGGCGTAATAGCGGTGGCAGCTTCCTTTCGGAAGAATATAAGCATCACCTTTTTCAACCTTATATTCGCGACCGTCGCAAAAAATTGTGCCCGAACCGCCGTAAACGTATTCCAGGATATAACAATAACTTTTTTCGCGATATACTTCATACTTATTATCGCAATTTGTAATGCCTGACATTTCAATATTAAACGGAAATTCTGTTGGGTCAAAAGGAAATGTGGTAACACGCTCGTTATTCATAATAACCTCCCATTTTTTTAAACTTCAAGTAAAAAAGCACAACAAAAATGATAAATTGTGTGATTTTTTCTTGTAAAAATGTGTTTTATACAACTCACTCTACATAAGTATTATACCTCAAATCGTAGCGAATGCAAGGTCTAATTAAAGGGGAAAGGTAGTCGAAATGGCTAAAATATGTCGCAAATGATTAAAGATTTTGAAAAATAAACGTATTTTTTTGGCAATATATAACAAGATTTTTTAATTTTTCACATCTTATAGTAAATAATTCACATTGGTTGAAAGGTGGGCTTGTGGTATAATTATGATGTATAAAAGGCGCATTGTCTTTTGTTGTAATTTTAACCGAAAACTTTAAAGTTTTTAAAGGAGGAATACGATGTATCTTAAAAGAAAAATATCAGCCCTAATTTTGATAGCGGTTATAGCGTGCGGTGCTGCAGGTTGTCAGGGTAAAGATAACGGAAACGACGACTCTTATCAAACCGACCGTTACATTCCTACCGTAGAAGATGCGGCTGGTAAGCTTAATGAAGATGACAAGCCCATTGTTACCGAAAAGGTTGATTGGGCAGGTCCTGAAGGTTACACAATCGTTGTACCTAAGGGTGATGCAGATTTGTTAGAGGTTGCCCACACATTAAGTGATTGGTTTAAGACTAATGCAAAGGTTGAACTTAAAATCGTTACCGATGATAAGGCAGCAACTGAAAAGGAAATTGTAATCGGTAAAACCAAGCGTTACGATTTCAAAGCAAAGGAAGGCGAATATTTCGCAAAGGTTGAAAACGGCAAGCTTATTTTTGGTGGCGGTCATAGCGTTACAGCTAAGAAAGCGGTTGAAATTTATACACGTCTTTCTTACGAAAATGGCAAAGCGCATACATACAGTGGCGACTCTGACTTTGTGGCAAGCAAATTCGGTTACACTTACGTATGGGGCGACGAATTCGAAAGCGCGAAGCTTAATAAAAAGCTTTGGGGCCAAGCTACAAAAATGGCTGCAACTGCAGAAATGGCGCTTGATAATACCGAACTTACTACCAGAACCGAAAATGGTTATCTTGTAATGAACGCTTTAAGACATTATGACCCTAAAAAGGCGGGTGTAGAGTTCGTTGCACCTTGGTCGGTGACCACTATGGAAACAATGAGCTATAAGTACGGTTACGTTGAAATTCGTGCAAAGCTTCCGTTCGTTCGTGGCGTATGGCCTTCGTTCTGGACTTCAAGCTCCGGCGCATTAGGTCCCAAGCGTACTGCTGACTATTCTATCGAAGTTGATATCTTCGAAGTATTCTCAAGCTTAGATAAATTATCACCCAATATCCACAAGTGGTACGCCAACGGCGACCATACAATGTGGGCTATTGATGAAGGCAACAGTAACGAATGGTATCAGTTTGATTCTGATGACCTGGTTAATGAATATCATATTTACGGTTTTGAATGGACTGAAACCAAAATGGTGATGTATATTGATGATAAGCCCTATTATACTTATGACCTCACCAAAAATTTTGACAATGGTGAATCGGGTATGGGCGGTTACGATACACAGCTTTACCTTATCTTTAATAACCATTTGTTTACACAGTCAAGCAGCTATAAACCTTACGACGGTTGTGAAATCAACGCTAAGGACTTACCTGCTGAATATGCTATTGACTGGGTACGTCTTTATCAAAAAAATGACGGCAAGAGCAAGCTTTATTTAGCTAACTAATTTATTTCTAAACGGCAAGGCACCTTGAGTGTCTTGCCAAAATGAGAAAATCTGACAAAGCGCGGTTTTTCTCATTTTGGCAAGAATAGTGTGCGAACAAAACCATTATGTAAGGAGATGCTATAATGTGTAAAAATCATAAGATTACTATAATTGCGGCTACGTTAGCATTATCAATGACCGTTTTAAGCGGTGTGGTTGTACCTAAGATCGCACAAACAATCGGTGATGGTGATAAAAACGGCTACGGTGTCGGTAATACCGCTGATGCGACTATTAATATTGCAAACTTAACCGATGAAGGTTATAAGCTTGTGTGGTTCGATGAATTTAATTCATCAACACTTGATAGTAGCAAGTGGCGTACTGATAAGCCCCGTATGTCAGGCACGGCAGAACATACAATTTCTAATGCGGCTTGGGCCATAGCTCAAAATGGTGGTAATTTAAAGCTTAATGCAGTTTATAACGAATGGTATGACCCTAATGCAACAAGCGGTTTTACAAGTTATAAATACGTAGCACCTAATACGGTTTCAACAGAAAATAAAATGAGCTTCCAATATGGTTATCTTGAAATTCGCGCGAAGGTTCCTTATAAAGAAGGTTGCTGGCCATCATTTTGGCTTAGAAGTCACCACGCAACTGACAAACGCCAAAATCCCGAGTTTGAAGTTGAACTTGATGTTTTTGAGGTGTTTGGCAGTAAAAACTCATTGGCTTCAAACCTACATCAACAAACGTATAATGGCGTATCTGGCGCAAGCTTTATGACAATTTCATCCGCTATAAACAATGAAGAAATACATACTTTTAAAAATTCTTCTAACCTTAGCAACGAATATCACACCTACGGCCTTGAGTGGGAACCTGAAAAAATTGCGATTTACGTTGACGGTGTTAAGCAATGTGAATGGAAAATTAATAAGTTCGCACTTTTAAGCTACGGCCTTAAACCTGAGGTAAGCGGTTTTGATACTACTATGAACGTGCTTTTCAATAATCACATATTTACCGAAAGTTCGGAATACAAAACCTCCGACGATAATATTATCGAAAAACATGAGTCAAACCTCCCGTCAGAATATGCAATTGATTATATTCGCCTTTACCAAAAGGACGACGGTGTTTCAAAACTTATTACAGGAAGATAAAAAATTCTCTGTTTTAATAATAGCAAAGGAGAAATTACAAAATGCGTAATAATTATAAACTGCGCCTTGCTTCGTTGGCTTTATCAATTATGATGCTTAGTAGTGTGGTTGCGCCTGCGGTTACTGCTTATGCGGATGAAAGCGCACCTGTTACTGGTTCTATTACTGAACAGGCAAACGGTTCTTATAATGATTATATTTCAGAAAATAAAAACTTAAATCCTGCTAAGAACGATATTGAACTCAAAGCCGATGGTGCAAAGTTAGATGCCGACATTAACCTTAAGGATGACGTTAACGGTAAAACTGCTATCGTTTGGAAAGAGGGGAACGGTAAAGCTGAGTGGATTTTTGAAGTTCAGGAAGATGCTTATTATAATTTAAAGCTTGTATATTCATCAGTCGCTACAGGTGTTGATTATAACTTTGGTTTACTTATTGACGGCAAATCACCTTTTGATGAGGCAAGCTCGCTCTCATTCCCACGTATTTGGGAAAATGTTGATGAAAAGTTTAAAACCGATAGCGTAGGCAATCAGCTTTCTCCCGAACAAAAGGAAATCGACGGCTATGCTGAAATGCTTGCAAAAAGCTCAACAGGTATTACGGTTGATCCTTATGCATTTTATCTTACCGCGGGTACTCACAGCTTGACACTTGAAAACCCCGAGCAGGCAGTTGCGGTTGCTTCAGTTATACTTGCTGCGCCTGAAAAGATTTTAAGCTATGAAGAAGTTTCAAAGAATTATGATAAGAACGCAACCTTAAATGCTGAAACTATCGTAATTGAAGGCGAAAGTGCAACACTTAAAACATCCTCAAAGCTTATTCCTAAATCAGATAATTCTGATGCAGGTATGTCACCGCTTGACGTAATGTATACAAAGCTTAACTACATCGGTGGCACCTCATGGCAGGAAGCGGGTCAAACCCTTGAATGGAAATTCAAGGTAGAAAAGACCGGTTATTATTCTTTAGGTCTTCGTTACCGTCAAAGCGACGTTATTAATGCTGAAAGTTGGCGTTGGTTTAAGATAGACGGTAAAACTCCTTTTGAAGAAGCAAAGGGAATACGCTTCCCGTATTGTGCAAGCTGGGATTTCTTCGAATTTAAAAATGAAGACGCGCCCTATTATTTCTACCTTACTGAAGGCGAACATACCCTTTCAATGGAAGTTACAATGGGTGTTATGGCAGATTACTATTATCGCCTTTCTGAAATAGTTGAAATTTTAGGTAATAAATATATTGAAATCGTTAAGATTACAGGCGCTACCCCCGACTTAAACCTTGACTATGAACTTTTTAATCAAATTCCCGATTTGAACGAACAGTTTAAATATTGCTACGAAAAGCTTGATGGCTTGGCAAGTGATTTAAAGGGTTTCACGGGTAAGCGTAGTAGCCAATATATTGCGGCAATGAACAATATGTCGCGTGTACTTAAGGTTATGGTTGAAAATCCTTACCTTGCTCATCAGTACGTAAGTGACTATTACACAAACTATTCTTCATTAAGTTCTTGGCTTAATGATATGAAGAATATGCCTCTTTACGTTGACACAATTCAATTTGCACCTATGGGCGGCAAATTTGTAAACAAAAATCCTAATTTCTTTAAATCGGTTTGGTTTACAATCGAAAAGTTGTTCGTATCGTTTATTGACGATTACGTAATCGAATCAAAGCGCACCGAAGGTGACGGCAAGCCCTTGACACTTTGGGTTAACTGGGGTCGTGACCAAGCTACTGCACTTGATACACTTATTCGTGATTCATTCACAGAAGAATATGGTATTCCTGTTAACGTAAGAATAACAAACGCTTCACTTGTTAACGGTTTACTTGCAGGTAACTTCCCTGATATGTCGTTGCATCTCATTCGTACCGAGCCCGTAAACCTTGGTATCCGCGGCGCACTCGTTGACCTTAACGAAATGCCCGATATAGAAGAAGTTTTAACCCGTTTTCAAGAGGGTGCAGAAGTACCGTATAGTTATAACGGTAAGCTTTATGCACTTCCCGATACACAGAACTTCCAAATGATGTTCTACCGTACCGATATTTTGGAAAACCTTGGTTTGAAAGTTCCTACTACTTGGGACGAATTCCTCTATACTGCCGCTATTATTCAACGTAATAATATGAACGTGTATATCCCATATACACAAATCACCGCGGCAACAACCGTAAGTGCGGGTATTGGTGCATTAAACCTTTTACCATCACTTATGTCGCAAAACGGTCTTTCGATCTATAATGATAAGCTTAATGCAACCGCATTAAACAGTGTTGAAGCAAACGCTGTGTTTGACTTCTGGACCGACCTATATACAGATTATGACTTCCAAAAGGAAGCAGATTTCTATAACCGCTTCCGTGCAGGTACAATGCCTTTAGGTATCGCACCGTATTCTACATATATAACACTTTACAGTGCAGCACCTGAAATTAAGGGACGTTGGGCAATCGCTTGCGTACCGGGTACCGAAGGCGGTAACAACACCGTTGCAGGTGCGGGTACAGGTTGCGCGATTATTAAAAAGTCACCTAACCGTGAAAATGCTTGGAAGTTCCTTAAATGGTGGACCTCTGCCGATACACAAATCCGTTATTCAAATAACGTTGAATCATTAATCGGTATGCTTGGCCGTCAACAAACCGCAAACGTTGAGGCGATCAATGGTCTTGCGTGGGATAAAAAAGATTTAGCCGTTATTAACGAACAATGGTCAAGAGTTAACGAAGTACCTGAAATTCCGGGTAGTTACTACTTTGTTCGTGCATTAGACCAAGCATATTGGTCGGTAATTAATGACGGCACAAACGCAAAGGATGCTCTTTCTAAATGGAGCAAGGTAGCCGATGCGGAAATCGAGCGCAAAATTAAAGAATATAACTAAAGGAGGTAAAGCAAGTGAATAGCGTGAAAACACGTAAAATGAAAAAAGATAACAGTTTCAGCGAACAGTTACCTATGATACTTTTGGCAGTACCGTTTCTTATCTTCTTTTTCACCTTTACGGTATTACCTATATTGTCCTCAATGGTGTTAAGCTTTACCTCGTTTGATATGATTTCCACACCGTCCTTTGTGGGAATTGATAACTATATGCGAATGTTCATTCAAGACGAGGTTTTCACAATCGTTTTGAAAAACACTATTGCTTTGGCTGTGGTGGTTGGTCCTGCGGGCTTCTTGCTTGCATTTATGTTAGCTTGGCTCGTTAA
>JAZQWD010000010.1:0-4491 GCA_045632165.1 Acutalibacteraceae bacterium
TGCTGAAAGGCAAGCAACGGTTGCACCGCCTGTATAGGCGAACAAATTTAAAACCTTAATTTCACGGTTTTCTTTTTCAATAAGCTCCTTAGCCAAGCGCCAATTTACCGCCTGTTCGGGAAAAAGACCCGTGTGCTTAAAGCCCATAGGCTTTAGGCGGAAGGTAAGGTCATCATATTTAATTGCCCAAACGTCAGGCACGTGGGAGAGTCTTTCCCAATAACCGCCGCCGCTTTGTGAACGGTGATATACTGCATTTGCTGAGTACCAACGCTTGTCCTGTCGTTTTCCCGACCAAATAACCTGTGGGTCAGGCCTTATTAAAATTATATCGCCCCAACGTTCAAGGCGTTCGCCTGAATCGGCGTCTATAAGCTCGTAATCTTTAAATCCTTCTACTGTTCTCATATATTCTCACTTTAAAAAATAGATTGTTGTGCGTTTTTATCATTAAACTGAATACCTAAATGGTCATAAGCAAGCTTTGTAACACAGCGACCGCGCGCGGTACGTGTTAAAAAGCCAATTTGCATTAAGTAAGGCTCGTAAACGTCTTCAATAGTAACTGCCTCTTCACCCATTGCAGCCGCCAAGGTATCAAGACCGACAGGGCCACCGCTATATGCGGTAATAATGGTTGAAAGCATTTTACGGTCAAAATCGTCAAGGCCTAATTCGTCAATTTCAAATCTTGCCAAAGCATCACGCGCTACCTCTTCGGTAATGTCGCCTTCATATTTCACCTGTGCAATATCGCGCACACGCTTTAAAAGGCGGTTTGCAATACGAGGGGTTCCGCGTGAACGTGATGCAATTTCCAAAGCACCGTCGTGGTCAATACCTATACCCAAAATTCCTGCTGAACGGGTAACGATTTGCGCCAACTGTTCAGGGGTGTAAAGTTCAAGGCGTAAAAGCACACCAAAACGGTCGCGTAGCGGTGCAGTTAACTGACCCGAACGGGTTGTAGCACCAACAAGGGTAAAATGCGGCACGTCTAAACGGATAGACCTTGCTGACGGACCTTTGCCCAAAATAATATCAAGCGAAAAATCTTCCATAGCAGGATATAAAATTTCCTCAACGTTGCGTGATAAACGGTGAATTTCGTCAATAAAAAGCACGTCACCCTCGTTAAGTGAGGTTAAAATCGCAACTAAATCACCCTGCTTTTCAATAGCAGGACCTGAGGTTACACGTAAATTAACGCCAAGTTCTTTCGCAATAATACCCGAAAGTGTGGTTTTACCAAGACCGGGAGGTCCGTACAAAAGCACGTGGTCAAGCGCTTCCTTACGCTGTAAAGCGGCCTTAATGTAAATATTAAGATTTTCTTTAACCTTATCTTGACCGATATATTCAGCCAAGGTGGTAGGTCTTAAAGATAATTCTGCCGTATCTTCATAACTGTAATCAGGTGAAACAATACGGTTTTCAAAATCCATTTCCTGTTCAATCATTTATTAAAGCCCCTTTGCAAGTGATTTAAGTGCTTGTTTTATAAGTTCTTCGGTAGAAAGCGTTTGGTCAAGTCTTCCAACCGCTAAAGATGCTTCACTTTGTGTATAGCCAAGCGAAACAAGTGCCGCTACCGCTTCTTTCGAATTACTGTTTACAGTCGCGTTACCAACTGCTTTAATTTCAATAGCTTCACCGCCGTCAAGCGCGCCAATTTTATCCTTAAGTTCAAGCACAATTCTTTGCGCTAGCTTTATACCAACCCCTGTTGCAGCGGTAAGCGCCTTAGGGTCGTTGCTTGCAATATAAAGTGTAATTTGATTAGCCGTAAATTCTGACAACAAAGCAAGACCAATCTTACTACCAACACCCGAAACCGATGTTATAAGCTTAAAACATTCAAGTTCTTCCCTACTGATAAAGCCGTAAAGATCCATAGCATCCTCACGTACTACCATAAACGTATGAAGAAAAACCTCATTTTCCTTTTGCGGAAGATTATATAAAGTGTTTTTTGTAACAAAACATTTAAAACCCACACCGCCACATTCAACAACGGCTGAGGTATTGTCGGTATAAATAAGTTTTCCTCTTAGTGACGCTATCATAAATCTATCTCCTTAAAACAGAATCAGAATAATGCCCGTGACAAATTGCAATCGCCAACGCATCAGCTGTATCGTCGGGCTTTGGAATTTTCGCAAGATTTAAAAGATTCTTTACCATTTCCATAACCTGATGCTTTTCCGCCTTGCCGTAGCCAGTTACCGCTTGTTTTACCTGTAGCGGCGTATATTCGTTAATTTTAACTCCTTTTTGCTTTGCCGCAAGGATTATAACTCCCCTAGCTTCAGCAACTGCAATGGCGGTAGTTGTGTTAGTGTTAAAATAAAGCTTTTCTATTGAAATTTCGTCGGGCTTATATTTGTCGATGATAGTCAGCATATCGTTATATATATCCGAAAGGCGGTCTTCAAGCGGTGTATGCGCCTTTGTTGTAATTGCGCCGTAGCCAACAACCGAAAAGCGGTTTTTGCTGTAATCGACCACGCCGTAACCAACAATCGCATACCCTGGGTCTATCCCTAAAATCCTCATTTTAACACCTCACTTTCATCAAAATACAATTATCGCATTATAATTCATATTATTATATCACATAATCATAAATAGAGCAACATATTTTTATATATTATATATTAAATATTTTGTAGAATTTTAGCGTTTGATACTTGACTTTTTAGCCGTTAAATAGTATAGTTTACAATAGGTAAAACTTTAGTTTTCCAAAGCATCTGTGTAGAGCGCTGCTTCAAATTTCACGCCGTAGTTTCCGCAAGAAAAATCTATGCGAGAAAACTATGAAAAACCCTTTGTTCAGGGCGCGAAAAGTCGAAACGGCGGGTATCGCACAGGGTAAAAATTTATTCTTGTGTCGACACTAAGACCGTATATTAATTTGCGGTTGTTGTTGAACAAAGGGGGATGCTTTCTTTATGATTAAAGAAAATATTGTAGAACTTAAAAACATATCCGTAGCTTTCGATGACCAAATTATTTTGGACGATTTATCACTTGATATTAAGGATAAAGAATTTATAACCTTTTTGGGTCCGTCGGGTTGCGGTAAAACCACCACTCTCCGTCTTATTGCAGGGTTTTTAGAACCTGACGAGGGTGATGTTTTATTTGAGGGTAAAAAAATAAATGGTGTGCCTGCTTATAAACGTCAGGTTAACACCATTTTTCAGCGTTATGCCCTTTTCCCGCATTTAAACGTTTATGAAAATGTTGCTTTCGGTTTAAGAATTAAAAAATGGCCCGAAAACGAGATTAAGGCAAAGGTTGAAGAAATGCTTAAGCTCGTTAACCTTTCGGGGCTTGAAAGACGTCATATTGACACCCTTTCGGGCGGTCAGCAGCAACGCGTTGCCATTGCACGCGCTATTGCAAACCACCCAAAGGTTTTGCTTTTGGATGAGCCACTTGCCGCTTTAGACTTAAAGCTTCGCAAGGATATGCAAAAAGAACTTAAGAAAATTCAACAACAACTTGGTATTACCTTCGTTTTCGTTACCCACGACCAGGAAGAAGCACTTACAATGTCTGACCGTGTGGTTGTTATGAACGGCGGTAAAATTCAGCAGGTTGGTACCCCGCAGGATATTTATAACGAACCCGAAAACGCTTTCGTTGCTGACTTTATAGGCGAATCTAATATTCTTGACGGCAAAATGCTTAAAGACTATTACGTTGAATTCTCGGGTCAGAAATTTGATTGTCTTGACAAAGGTTTTGAACAAAACGAAGCTGTTGACGTTGTTGTAAGACCTGAAGACGTTGATATTGTACCTGTTGACAAAGGTATGCTTACAGGTGTTGTTACCTCGGTTTCGTTTTTGGGTGTGCATTACGAGATTATCGTTGATATCGGCGGTTTTAAATGGATGATTCAAACCACCGACGAGCACTTTGTTGACGATAAGGTTGGTCTTTTTATCGAGCCCGACGCTATCCACATTATGAAAAAGAGCGAATATTCGGGTCTTTACGGCGACTATTCAAGCTATAGTGAAGAAATCGACCACCTCTCCGATATTATCGAGGAGGAATAGTATAGATGAACAAAAAAAGTTTTGGCAGTCAGCTTTTAGCAGCGCCACATATTGTTTGGTCGGTTTTATTTATCGTTGTTCCGCTTTTTATAATGCTTTACTTTGCTTTTACAAATGCCGACGGTGGCTTCACCTTGGAAAACATTAAGCAAATTGGGCTTTATAAAAAAGCTTTCGGCATTTCAATTTTATATGCCGCTATCGCAACGGTTATAACCCTTTTACTCGCATATCCAATGGCGTATTTTATGACAAAGGTCAATATTTCTTCACAACGAATGTTAATGATGATTGTTATGATACCCATGTGGATGAACTTCCTTATCCGTACATATTCTTGGATATCTATTTTAGCCAACACAGGTATTATAAACACCCTTTTAGGCAAATTGGGCTTTGAACCGTTAAAGCTTATTAA
>JAZQWD010000011.1:0-16418 GCA_045632165.1 Acutalibacteraceae bacterium
TGTTAGGAAAATTACAAAAGCAATGATGATAAAATCAACAATAGCAACCAAAAGTGTACCGATACCGACAACAACTGCAGGTTCAGTTACAACGCCATCAACCAAAACTTCGGGTTTTAAAATAATGTCATATTTGCTTAAATCAATACCATCAAGCAAATAAAAGCCCAAAAGCGGCATAATAACATTGTTTACAAGTGTGGTAGTGATTTTACCGAAAGCGGTTGCGATGATAACACCGACAGCCATATCAATAACATTACCGCGCATAATAAAATCACGGAATTCGGAAATAAAACCTTTGCCTTTTTTCTTTAAACTCATTTTAAACTTCCTTTTCTAAAATTATTTTTCACTGAAAATAACAGTTACGTCGTTGTGTAATTGAAGAATTGATGCGGGAACCTTAGGTGTAATAGGACCAAAAAATGCCTTTTCAAGAATATCCTTTTTGCTTTGACCGTTTGCAATAAGCAACACTTTTTTAGCAGACATAATGCCGCCCATACCCATAGTGAGTGCGGTTTTAGGCACATCGTCAATGCTTTCAAAGAAACGCGCATTTGCAACGATGGTGGATTCATCAAGCACTACCTTGTGAGTTTCTTTGGTGAAGAATTCGTCAGGTTCGTTAAAGCCGATATGACCGTCAAGACCGATACCCAAAAGTTGAATATCAATACCTACTTTATTGATTCTTTCATCATAAGACTTACATTCAGCATCAATATCCTCAGCTTTACCGTTAGGAACAAAAGTGTTTGCCTTATCAATGTTAATGTGATTGAAAAGGTTATCATTCATAAAATAACGATAGCTTTGGTCGTGTTCACCATCAAGACCTTCGTATTCATCAAGATTGATTGTCATAACTTTTGAAAAATCAACCTTACCATCTTTGTTCCATTCGATAAGTTTTTTATATGTACCTACAGGAGAAGAACCTGTTGCAAGACCTAAAACGCAGTCGGGCTTTGAAATTACAACATCAGCAATAATTTCAGCCGCTTTTTCGTTTAACTGTTCATAATTTTCAACTTTAATAAATTGCATAATAAAACACCCCTATCAATCATAAAGACCGTCATTAACCATTTGTGTAAGAGCTTCAGTTACCTGCGCTTTATCTTCTTTATATGTAACACCATACCACTTATCCTCAGCGACAAGCACTTTCACCTGCTTTTCACCCTTATCGATAAGCTGTGAAACAACTGTAGGTAAATAATATTCGGCTTTAGGAACATTAATTTTTTCACTTAAAAATTCTTTAAATCCCTCTTCAATATATGCAAACAAATCGGGTTTAAAACCCCAAAGATTCATTGAAACAACATCATCAGGTGATAACTGCTGCCAAGTTGCGCCGTCATCTTCGGTAAACTTGCAATCGATAATCTTTGTACGTTCGGTAACCGAGGTTAAAATACCGTCCTCAATTTCACAAATACCGCGTGAAACATAACCGTTTTCGGTAAGAGTGTTTTCTAAACGGAAGCCAACCATTGCATAGTCACCACCGTCTTCTCTTAAAAAGTCAGCCATTTTCTTAAATGCGGTTTTGCCGTAATAATCGTCAGCATTAACAACTGCGAAAGGTTCGTTTACAATGCCTTTACAAGAAAGAATTGCCTGTGCCGTACCCCACGGTTTTGTGCGGTCTGTAGGGCAAATAAACCCTTCGGGTAAATTATTAACTTCCTGAAAAGCATACTCAACCTTGATTTTTTCAGAAATATGGTCGCCAACAATTGCTTTAAAATCGGCTTCAATTTCGTGCTTAATTACAAACACAATTTTGGTAAAACCTGCCTTTATAGCATCATAAGCTGAGAAATCAAGAATAACCTCACCGCGAGGACCAACCGGCTCCATTTGTTTGAGACCGCCGAAGCGACTGCCCATGCCTGCAGCCATTACAACCAAAGTGATATCCTTTGACACTTTAATTACCCCTTACAATATTCTTTTACTATTGACTTCATTTCATCCCATTTGCTTTCCATATCAGCAACCAATTTAAGCTGAGTACGGCAACGGTCAAGGTTATGACCTTCATAATGGGTCTTAAAGTATGTATCGCCCTGTAAATAGTCGGCAAGGAAACGCATACCGCATTCGATGGTCATCATCTTTGCGCCTTCAGGCAAAAGCATAATTTCGCTATCTAAAAGTTGACCGCCGCAGCCCTCAAGGAAGCCCTTTGCATAAACTGCGAACATATCAATATCCATCCATACCTTTGAAAGATCTTTTTCATCTTCAGCTGCGGTTGAAGCGCCAAAGCGAATAGCATCGCCAAAGTCGGTAACCGAGAATCCGGGCATAATGGTATCAAGGTCAATTACACAAAGTGCATTATGGGTTTTAAAATCAAGCATAACGTTGTTTGACTTTGTATCGTTATGGCTAACGCGAAGCGGTAATACACCTGCTTTGTTGCTATCTATAAGAACTGAATAGAATTCAGCGCGTTCTTTAATAAAGTTGATTTCATCCTGTACTGAAGCAGCACGACCCATTTTATCTTCTTCTACTGCTTTCAAGAAGTCGTTAAAACGCTTGGGTGTGTTGTGGAAATCAGGAATAGTTTCGTGAAGAGTGTAGGCGGGAAATTCAGACAAATATCTTTGGAATTTACCAAAAGCCACAGCGCACTGATAAAAGTCGTTTAAATTTTCAGGACGGTCAAGACAGATAGAATCCTTAACAAAGTCATACATACGCCAGAAGAAACCATCTTTATCTTGATAATGGAACCCGCCCGAGAAAGTACGAATAACCTTTACAACCTCGCGAGGACTTTCAACCTTACCGATAAGATAATCAGTAACCTTTACGATATTTTCCATAACCTGTGCAGGTAATTTGAAAACATCGTTATTTACCGCCTGAAGAATATATTCGTGCTTAGAGTCGTCCTCGCCGTAGCAGGTAACAAGAAATGTATCGTTAATATGACCGTTACCGTAAGGGGTAACACTTCTTACCGTACCTTCGAGGTTAAAATTCATAATTGCATTTGTAATCTGTTCCAAATTAGCTTTCCTCATTTCAAATATTCTCCCTCAAGAAAATTTTACATCTAATTATACCATTTAATATTGACAATGTCCATAAAAAATAGTACAATTATTAGTATAAAACCGTAAACTATACGATTTTACTTATTCGAGAGGTGCCTATGAGACAAGAAATTGAAATTAATTCAATCCTCAAAAACTTTTATAAGATTTCGGGAATACGAATTTCTATTCACGACAACGAATGTAATGAAATCTATTCATACCCCGGTGAAGCATCATTGTTTTGCAAAACATTACAAAACAACGCATCTATTTTAGCCGACTGCAAAAACAATGATAAAATTGCTTTTGAAGAGGTTAAAAGAACTGGTGAGGTTTATGTATATAAGTGCCGTTGCGGTCTTTATGAAGCTGTTGCGCCAATTTATCATTACGGTGTATTATCGGGTTATCTTATGATGGGGCAAATCCGCGACAATGACGCCGGATCGCTTGAATACATAATCAAAAAATCCACTAATATTTTAAAGTCACCCGCAAAGGCAAAAGAAATTAGTGAAACAATCAAGGTAATTGACCGCGATTTAATTTATTCATACATTAACATTATGACAGTGCTTGCGGAATATATCACTTCGGAAAACAAACTGTTTTCTTATTCTGACCAACTTCCACAGCTTATTATGGATTATATTCACAACAATATATCTTCAAAAATTACCTTATCTATTCTATCACAAAAGTTTGGTTGTTGCAACTCTACTTTGGCAAAATGCTTTAAAAAAGAGTATGGAATTTCAATTATGGGTTATATTTGCAACCTCCGCCTTGAAAAGGCCGAAAAAATGCTTTGCAAAACCCGTAAGTCACTTAAAGAAATTTCATTTGACTGCGGTTTTTATGACCAAAACTATTTTTCTAAAACCTTTGCTAAAAAACACGGTTGTTCCCCGTCAGAATACCGTACAAAGCATTACCAATCCAATATATAATAACACATTTTCCTAGAAAATACAAGATAATACTATATTTTTTTAAAAAATATATAATATTTAAACGGAGAACCTTAAAAGGTTCTCCGTTTTTTATGTATCTATTACATTTTGTTTTTTTATTCCAAAAATCACCCTTAAAAATCCGCTTAAAAATTTTGGACTTTTAAATAATACAACCTTCATAAACAATTCCCCTTCACTAACATTTGACTGCTGACAATCCAAGTATAATTACCCAAATCGCAAGTACAGCCACTAAAAATCGTGGGGGACAAAAACAACTTACCAAAAGACCGACTGCAAAAGCAATTGCAGTAAGACCTTTATTTAAACTAAAGCCACGGCGCATTTTTATTCCCCCTTACACTAACATTATATAAGGGAAAATAAAAAATGTTACCTTTTTTTACGGTTTGTGCTCTCCCACGGCTTTAAATCTTTCAGTTCTTCAACTAATTGTAAATATGAAGCGTGGCGGCTCTCTTCAATTTTACCGTCATTTACTGCCTTTATTACAGCACAACCGGTTTCTTTTGTATGGGAACAACCTGTAAAACGGCAGTCGTAAATATAATCTGAAAAATCAGGAAAAAGTTCAGGAAGCTGTTCTTTAAAAGCATAATCTGTTGTGTCATAATCAAGCGAGGAAAAACCGGGAGTGTCAACCACATAACCGCCAAAGGACAGCTTATACGCTTCAATATGACGGGTTGTATGCCGACCACGACCAAGTGTTTCACTCACTTCACCGGTTTTAATCACACTTTCACCAAAAAGGCGGTTTAAAATGCTTGACTTACCAACGCCCGAATTGCCTGTAAAAGCGCTCACACTATCTTTGAGCTCGGCTTTAATATCATCTATCCCCTCACCTGTTTCTGCAGATACGACAAAGGTTTTAAAGCCCGCATTTTTATAAATTTTAAGCCACGCAGAAAAATCGCCCATATCGCACTTATTAAAAACGATTATTGGCTCGATATTATTATAAACCGCTATCGCGGTTATTTTATCAATAATAAAAGCATTAGGTGCAGGGGTTTGAAAAGAAGAAACAATAAAAAGCTTATCAATATTAGCAACGTTAGGTCGTATAAGCAGGTTTTTACGGTCAATAACCGTATTCACCACACCGCGACCCGCATCGGTAATTTCAAATTCTACCCTATCACCGACCAAGGGGGAAACACCCGTTTTTCGGAAGTTTCCCCTGGCCTTACATTCATAAATTTGATTTTCGCTTTCAACGTAATAAAAACCCGAAAGCGCTTTAATAATTATACCGTTCATTAACTTTCAAATCCCGATTCCATTTTAAGAATCTCTACCGAACTACCGCGGAAGCTCACCTTGATAGTCATATAAGATTTTGCCTCGGAATCCTTACCCTTAATTTTAACCACAAAAGCCGCAGCTGTTTCGTTCTTACTTTCAGAAGGAACGTTTTTAAACTTAACGGTTTTAGTTTTGGTTATATCGATTTCTTCACTTTCCATTATAAGTTCAGACGAACCGCTTCGGAAAAGTTGGAAAGTACAAAGATTTTCACTGTATGATGAAGGAACGTTAATTTCAACGTCAGCGGCATACTTACCTGTACTTACATAAATTATAAGGTCTGTGCCTTCTAAAAGTTTAATACCTGCCTGTTCGCTTTGGTCAATTACGTAACCCGCGGGGCGGTAATCTTGACCGTAGTAGATATTAACCTCTTCTTTTATAATATTTAATCTACTGTTTTTAAGTTCTTCTTCAATTTGAGAATACTTTTTATCAACCGCATCGGGAACCTTTACGTATTCCTTTGGTTTACCGGTTGAAATATAAACAGTAATTGTTTCGCCTGCGGCAACAACAGTACCGTGACGAGGTTCTGTACGAATAACGTAACCGGGGTCAACGTCTGCGCTTGCCATTTCGGTAAGGATTACCTTAAATCCATTTGCCTTAAGCTCACTTACTGCGGGAGATTCTGCCTTGCCGCGTACGTCGTTAACCTTTTTGGTTTTAGGTCCCATACTAACGTAAAGGGTAATATCGGTATCGGCTTTAACCTTTGTGCCTTCGCTAATTGACTGATTATAAACGTAACCGTAAGGATAATCGACGTTATATGCCCACTTGCCCTCGAAATTAAAATTAGCGTCATAATCTTCGTTATTTTTAACCTCTTCAAATTTCATACCTATAAAGCTTGGGGTAGAAATATTACCGCCGTGACCACTGAAAAGGTCAGGCAAGAAGATGATAAGCAATACGATAATCGCAAGCATAAATGCGATTGCAATACCAGTAAGAATAGGCACTATACCGCTTTTTTCTTTGTTTGCGGTCTTTTTTGTTTTTTTCACTTCGGGTGTATCGGTTACAACACCGCCCACAAAGCGTGTAGGTGAATCGTCAACAAAATAGTTATACGAGAAGGTCATTGCAGGGTCTTTTCTAAAATTACCCAAATCGCAAAGCATTTCAGATGCTGATTGATAACGCTTATCCATACTCTTTTGCATTGCGTGCATTGTAATTTGTTCAAGCCCAATCGGTATTGAAGCATTAATTTCAGTAGGACGCTGAGGGTCGCGTTGAAGCTGCATAATAGCAACCGAAACCGCACTTTCAGCTTGGAAAGGCAATTTGCCTGTAAGCATTTCGTAAAGCATAACGCCAACCGAATAGATATCTGCCTTTTCATCAGTCTTTTCACCGCGTGCCTGTTCAGGTGAAATATAGTGAACCGACTCGATTGCCTTGTCAGTAATTGTGCGCTGGTCACTGCGTGAAAAACGAGCAATACCAAAGTCGGTAACCTTGATTGTACCGTCAGCCAAAACCATAATGTTTTGCGGCTTAACGTCACGGTGAACAATACCCTTATCATGCGCGTGCTGAAGCGCCTTTAAAATTTGCATTGTAAAATGCACAGCATCCTTCCAACGAAGACTTCCTTGGTTTTCGATATATTCCTTAAGGGTAATACCTTCAATATATTCCATAACGATATACTGAATTAAATCACCAAAAGAAACGTCTAACACGTTTACAATATTGGGGTGTGAAAGCATTGCGATTGCTTTTGATTCATTCTTAAAACGGCGCAAAAATTCATCATTTGATAAAAATTCTTCTTTTAAAATTTTAATAGCAACCAAACGGTTTTCTTGATTATCAAATGCCTTATAAACTCGTGCCATACCGCCTTCGCCGACTATTTCACGAATTTCATATCTGCCGTCAAGACGTTTTCCAACATACTTATCCATAAAATTTATCCTTTCTCACTACTTGGTAAGGGTAACGGCTGTAATATTGTCGCCGCCACCGCCCGCATTTGCAAGTTCAATAAGCTTTTCGGGAACTATTGAAACATCGTTATTCTTAAATGTTTCGAGTATATTTTCATCTGTTACAAAATTAGTAAGCCCATCAGTGCATAAAAGCAAGGTTTCGTTTTCTTGTAAAACAAGCTCTGTAGTATCAACCGCAATGTCGGCTTCAACACCTAATGCGCGGGTTATAACGTTTTTACGGGGATGAAGTACCGCATCTTCAGGAGAAATTTCACCCGATTCAATAAGGGTTTGAACAACCGAATGGTCACGGGTTAATTGGGTAATTTCATCATTTACAAGGTAAACACGGCTATCGCCTACGTGAGCCAATGCTACCTCGTTACCTATTACCACCGCCACAACAACCGTTGTGCCCATACCAATAAGATTTTCGTCCTTTTGCGCCATATCATAAATTGTGATATTGGCGCTTTGTATTGCGTTTTTCAAGATTTTCAAAAAGTCACGGATTGTGATTTTTCTGCGATAAGAATTCACGATATATTCGCTAATAGTTTTAACCGCGGTTTGACTTGCAACCTCGCCCGCATTAGCACCGCCCATACCGTCGCACACAACGGCAAAAGCAATATCTTCAGTAATCTCACCTGCAAAGAAAGCGTCTTGATTAACCGAGCGTTCTTTACCAATATCGATTTTACTGTAAATTCTCATTGCACATCCCCTCCTTTACTTTACGTCTTAACTGCCCACAGGAAGCGTCAATATCGGCGCCCAAGGTTCTACGAACAGTTGCATTAATCCCATTTTTTATGAGTCGTTCTTTAAAACGGACTATTCTATTCATATCCGGCTTTTTAAAGGAATTTTCCTTAACCGGATTTGCAGGTATTAAATTAACGTGGCACATTATGCCGCGAAGCTTTCTTGATAATTCATCAGCACAGGCATCGCTATCGTTTACGCCCTCTATAAGAGCATATTCAAACGAAATACGGCGGGTGGTCACCTGTTGGTATTCCTTACAAGCCGCAAGTAACTCATCAACGCCCCACTTTTTGTTAACCTTCATCATACTGCTTCGTATTTCATCATTAGGTGCGTGAAGTGAAATTGAAAGAGTTATTGGGAAATTATAATCCTTTAAATCTTTTATTCTGCTTACCACACCCGAGGTTGAAAGCGATATATGGCGAAGACCTATATTTAAGCCGTTATCACAAGATACAAGCTGTAAAAACTTAACCGAATTATCGAAATTATCGAGTGGTTCGCCCATACCCATCATAACGACGTTTGAAATGCGAATACCGTTATCCTGCTGGGCTTTGGTTATTTGCGCCAGCATTTCAGATGGGGTTAAATGGCGGAATAAACCGTCTAGGCCCGAAGCGCAAAAGCTGCACCCCATGCGGCAACCAACCTGAGTTGAAATACAAACCGTATAGCCGTGTTCGTATTTCATAACCACCGATTCTATTCTTTCGCCGTCAAAAAGCTCGTATACGTATTTAACCGTACCGTCAATTTTTGATACGAATTTTTTAACAATACTAACGTTTGCAATATAGCATTGTTCCTTTAAAGTTTCGCGCAAGGTTTTAGGAAGATTTGTCATTTCATCAAAATCCTCTATTCCCTGCTGAAGCCATTTAAAAAGCTGAGCCGTTCTGAATTTTGGTTGACCCAGTGTAGTCATATATTCAAGCAATTCGGATTCGTTAAATGACTTTATATCTATTTTTTCCATAACGGCTCCCCTTTCTTTATTTTTTAATTAGTAACGCACAGAAAAAACCGTCTGTACCATCTATATGAGGCATAAAAGTATGACTGTATTCCAGCTTAAAATCACTGTTTTGTGCCAAAAACTTATTAACAATTTCTTCGTTTTCGGCTTTTCTTAAAGTACAGGTAGAATAAAGCAGCTTACCGCCTGTTTTAACGTAATTTTTTGCATTATTAAGTATTGTGGTTTGTATCGGTAAAAGACCGTCAAATTCAGCAAAATCTTTATATTTAATATCGGGCTTACGACGGATAATACCAAGGCCCGAGCACGGCACGTCACACAATACACAGTCAAATTCGCCAAAATCGGCATTATAAACCGTAGCGCCCTGAACGGTCGGTTTTATTATATCTAACCCCAAACGGTTGGCTGATTTTTTAATCAGTTCGCATTTATGGTCGTAAATATCACAAGAAATTACTTCGCCCTTATTTTCCATTAAAAGAGCCATAGCAAAACTTTTACCACCAGGGGCAGCGCACATATCAAGCACACGGTCCTCAGCTTTTGGTGAAAGCACCTCTACCGCGGTTTGTGATGCAGTGTCCTGCACGTAAAAATGCCCTTGTTTATATAATAAATTATTATTTATATCAATACCTTTATTAATTACCACCGCGCCTTCGGGTTTAACTGCCACAGCATCTGGCATTTCTTCAATAAAGGTTTTAACATTAGTTTTAACTGTATTAACTCTGACAGTTAATGGTGCGGGTTTTAATGCCTCGTTTAACAAATTAATTGCAGTATCTTTACCATAATCATTAATAAAGCTTTCAATAATTTCTTTTGGGCAAGAATAAATCACGCTTAAATCTTCAATGCTATCACCCGTAGGCATTAAGCTTTCTGCTCTTAATACGTTACGAAGCACCGCATTTACAAACCCCGAATTGCGGCTTTCTTTTGATTTTTTAATTAATTTTACCGCTTCGTTTACTGCCGCACTTTCAGGGATTTTATCCATAAACATTATTTGAAAAAGTGCTGTACGTAAAACGTTAATAGTAAAGGGAGAAATTTTTTTGATTGGGGTTTTAACAAATGAAGAAATAACGTAATCAAGCGTAATTTTTCTATCCAACACACCGTAAATTAATGCGGTGGCAAATGCCTTATCTTCTTTCGATAAATCATTTTCTTTCAAAAAAGAATTAACCGCAATATTAGAATAAGCGCCTTCTTCAAAAATCTTTTGTAGGGCCAAAACAGCAACCTTACGTGCATTTGCCATTTTATTCACCAACCACAGTACCTAATGGTATTTGCTTACCGCAAAGGTATTGTCTAGCTTCCATAACTTTAGAACCTTCGGCTTGCAAAACTAATATATCTAAAGTATAACCGTCGCCGCAAGCGATTGATAAAACGCCGTTATTACCAACAACAGTACCTGCCGACATTGAGGTTTTACCGCCGACTGCGGCTTTAATAACCTTCATACGCTTACCGTCCATAAAAAAGTAAGCGCAAGGCCAAGAATAATAACCTCTTACAGCGTTAAAAAGTTCTTTAGCGGGTTTATTAAAATCGAGTAATGCCATTTCCTTTTTAATAATAGGAGCATAAGTGGCATCCCCCTCTTGCTTTTTAGGGGTAATCTCGCCTTTTTCTAATTTATTAATGGTAGAAAGCATTAAATCAGCGCTGATATCAGAAAGTCTTTCAAAAAGTTCTTCCGCGGTTTCGTCATCGCCGATTTTTACAGTCACGGTTTCTAAAATATCGCCTGTGTCCATACCTTCGTCCATAAGCATAGTAGTAACACCTGTTTCAGTTTCGCCACACACAATACACCACTGAATAGGTGATGCGCCACGATATTTCGGCAAAAGGGATGCGTGACCGTTAACACAGCCGTATTTTGCAGCTTCTAAAATTTCCTTAGGCAAAATTTTACCGTAAGCCACAACTACAATAACATCAGGATTAATCTCTTTAATTATTTCAAGCGCTTCGCCCGTTCTAACCGAATTTGGCTGATACACAGGAATATTATAGCTTTCGGCACAAACCTTAACGGGCGGAGGTGTTAAAACCTGCTTTCTACCCACGGGCTTGTCGGGTTGGGCGAAAACTGCCGCTACCGTATGCTCGGATTTAACGAGCACCTCAAGGGTTTTCACCGCATAATCGGGTGTACCCATAAAAACAATTTTCATTATCTTTTTACCTTATCTATATATAAAATTCCGTCAAGGTGGTCAATTTCGTGGCAAAGCGCACGCGCTTTAAGACCTTCACCCTCAACCACAAAATTATTACCAAAACGGTCTTGAGCGCGCACCTTTACGTAATTAGGGCGCTCAACCTCGGCCGATTCACCCGGAATAGAAAGACATCCCTCGTCACCGATTTGACTTCCGCTTGTTTCCATTATAACGGGGTTTATAAGTTCGATTAAGCCGTCTTCATCGCCAACGTCAATAATACAAAAGCGGCGAAGCAAACCAACCTGAGGTGCGGCAAGACCAACACCCTCGGCCTTATACATAGTTTCACGCATATCGTCAAGTATCATTGCAAGCTTATCGTCAAACTGCATTTGTGTACGGCAAATTTTACGAAGTACGTCATCGCCTTTGGTTACAATATTTCTTATAGCCATTTAATTACATCCTTTTAAAGCATTGTTTCGGGGTTCATATCCACCGAAACGGTAACGTCACGAATAAGTTTAATATTAATTGCATTTTTAAGCATTTCACGAAAACGCTTGTTATTTTTGCATTTAATAATCATTCGATAACGGTATTTATTATTTACACGGGCAATTCCCGATGGGGACGGCCCTAAAATTATAATTTTAACGTCGTTATACTCATCATCTATCATTCCCCTAATTTTGCCAAAAATCTCTTTTATTGCCTTTTCAGCATCAGTACGGGAAATTGACTGTGTATAAACGGTACATATATCACAATACGGTGGAAAAGTGTTAAGTGACCGCATTGCAATTTCTTGTTTATAAAAGCTTTCATAATCCTGCTTTTCGGCAAAGGTGATAAGCTGACTGTCGGGATTAGTGGTTTGCACAATGGCTCTGCCCTCGTTATCGCCACGACCTGCTCTACCTATTACCTGTGTTAAAAGCGAAAAACTACGTTCAAAACTGCGAAAATCTTCGCTATACATCGCCGCATCAGCACCTAAAACACCAACTAAAGTTACGTTCGGGAAATCAAGCCCCTTTGCAACCATTTGTGTACCAAGCAAAATATCATATTCACCTTTAGCGAAAGCCGAAAGATAGGTAGAATACGACTCACGCGATACGGTACTGTCGGCATCTAAACGCAAAATTCTTGCATTAGGAAACATGGTTTCTAAAACCTCTGCCGCTTTTTGTGTGCCAAGACCCGAAAACCGCAAATGTTCGCAATCACAGTCGGGGCATTTATTAAGAATAGGCACTGAATGACCGCAATAATGACACATTAACCGTTTGTTAGCCGAATGATAGGTTAGCGATACACTACAATTAGGACAAGAAGCCACGTAACCGCAATTAGGACAAGATATATATGTGTTATGCCCTCTACGGTTAAGCAATAAAATCGCTTGTTTACCATTATTTAAAGTATCGTTTATCGCCTCATACAAGGTTTCGCTTATGGGCGAAGTATTACCGTTTGCTTCCTCCTGCTTCATATCCACAATTTCAACTTCGGGAAGTTCGCAGTTGTTATAACGGTTTTTAAGCGTGAAAAGCGAATACTTACCACGCTGTGCTGCAGCATAGCTTTCAAGCGATGGTGTGGCAGAAGCCAAGCACAAAAGCCCTTTATGATGCGCCACACGGAATTTTGCTAAATCGCGTGTATGAAAGCGTGGTGATTTTTCGGATTTATAAGTATGCTCTTGTTCTTCATCAATAATGATAAGACCAAGTTTTTTAAAGGGGGCAAAAATTGCGCTGCGCGTACCGATAGCAATTAAAGCATCGCCGTTTTTTATACGAGTCCATTCATCCATACGCTGTCCCATAGACATTGCACTATGAAAAACCGCAATTTTATTACCATACCTCTTTGTGAAAATTTCAATCATTTGAGGGGTTAAAGCAATTTCAGGCACCATTACGATAACACCGTCACCATTTTTAAAGGCGGTGTCCACAAGCTTTAAATAAACCTGTGTTTTACCCGAACCCGTAACACCGTATAAAAGTGATACTTCGGCATTTTCGCTTTTATATTTTTCAAAAAGCCCCATAAAAGCCGCCTGTTGTTCGGCAGTTAAATAAATTTCGCTTAAATTTGGCTCGCGGTTAGTTTTATAAGGCGAACGAAAAACCTGACGTTCAAAAGAAACAAGCACACCTTTTGTAATAAGGTTTTCTATAACCGACATTGAAACACCTGTAAAATACCTTATTTCTTTAATCGAGGCGGTTTCAATATCAGTTAGTAAATCAACAATTTCCTTTTGGCGGGCTGTAAGCTTAATATCGGCAATATCCTCCGATAATTTAACCCACTTTTGTGTGGCCTCACCCATTTTTTGCTTGGTTTCGCTATTCTTAATTAAAACCTCTTTATCAGAAAGCGCCTTTAAAACCGTCGGTTCAATACCAAGGGTTGATATAATATCATCTTCACTTTTTTCACCCTTTGATTTTAAAAAGGTGAAAATTGCTTTTTCGGTATCGCTTAAAGCGTCAATACCCTCAAAATCAAGGTTAGCAGAATAAAAATTTACAAGGCGGTGGTTAAGACCTGTCGGCAGCATTACCGATACCGCATCACAACGGGTACAAAATACCGTTTCGTGCAAGAAGCTAGCCATTTTAAGCATTTCATCGCTTAAAACGGGGGCTTCATCTATAACCGATAAAACCGATTTTAAATGATAGTTTTCTTCTTCGGCAATCTCAAACACCATTGCCTGCTTTTCGGTATTACCGCGACCAAAAGGAACGATAACCCTCTGCCCTGCTTTCAAATTTATTTTAGGCGGAATTGCATAAGAATAAAGCTTGTCAAAAGCATAGGTTGCGCCGTAAAGCGCCACTTTAGCCACAGGCGATAACATATACAATCCCTCCCTTTAGAATTTTAGTTTTAATTATTCAAGTTCGTTAGCGAGCTTGTCAATAGCAACTGAAACGGGCTTTTCGATAGAAATTTCACCGGTTTCTTCTTGCTTTTGCGAAATATCGCGTGCGGTATGAGCTACGTCAATTACCAAACGGTATCTATTTTCATAACCACCAATTAATTTACCAATATTAGGATTCAACATTACTAAGCACTCCATCAATTAAATTTTTTTGTCTTTTAAGTGTCAAGCGGCTGCTTGACATTACTTCAATTATATCGTCAACAGCAGTATCAATATCATCGTTTACAACAATATAGTCAAACTCTGTAGCACGTGCAATTTCATTAAGCGCTTCTTTCATACGCTTATCAATAAGGTCCTGTGTTTCGGTACCTCTGCCACTCAAACGGCGTTTTAGCTCTTTATAAGACGGGGGCATTATAAATACGGTTATGGCTTCGGGTAACTTCTGGCAAATTTCCTTTGCACCGTTAACGTCAACCTCAATTAAAATATCCTCACCTTTTTCAATAGCAGCAATTACGGGAGCTTTAGGTGTGCCGTAATAATTGCCGATATATTCGTTATATTCAAGTAATTCGTCGTTTTCGAGCATATTTAAGAACTTTTCACGGGTAATAAAGTTATACTTTTCACCCTCAACCTCGCCTACACGCATTGGACGTGTTATAGAAGAAATTGAAAACTTAATTTCAGGTTTTCTTTTAAAAAGTTCTTTAAACAATGTGTCCTTACCACTACCCGAAGGTCCTGCAACTACAAATACGCCGCCTTTATTCATCTTCATCCTCCTCTAATACTTTAAGCGCCTCTTCACCAAATCTACCAGCCAATTTTTCAACCGTTAAGTAACACAAAATAACGTGGTAGCTATCGGTTATGATAACGGTTTTTGTTTTTCGACCGTGAGTAGCGTCGATTAAATTGCCTTTTTCCTTTGCGTCAGCAATAATTCTTTTTATCGGGGCAGATTCGGGAGTAACCACCGTTACAATACGGTCAGCCGACACCAAATTGCCCGCGCCGATATTAACAAGCTTCATAAATTACTCCATATTCTGAATTTGCTCACGGATTTTTTCAATTTCGGATTTAATATCCACAACTATATGAGCAATTTCAATATCCTGTGCCTGCGAACCGATAGTGTTGGTTTCGCGGTTCATTTCCTGAACGATAAAGTCAAGCTTTCTGCCAACGGGTTCGTCACTTTCTAAAAGACCTGCAAACTGTTTAATGTGACTGCGAAGACGTACGGTTTCTTCAGCAACGGCAACCTTATCGGCAAAAATGGCAACCTCGGTCAAAATGCGTTGTTCATCTACAGTATTGTCACCAAGCAAATCTTTAATCTTATTTGTAATTCTTTCTTGATAAGCGGCAACCGTTTCGGGTGAACGGGCTTCGATAACTTCAACCTTTGAAAGAATATAATCTGTACGAGAAATAACGTCCTTTAAAAGGCGTTCGCCCTCAACGCTACGCATTGAAATAAAGTTTTGACACGCTTCTTCCAAAACGGGCATTATTGCCGCTTCAATAACGTCATCCTCAATTTGCTGACGACGTATTTTAAACATCTCGCTATTATTCGCAAGTGTCGAAACCTTTACGTCATTTTTAAGCTTATATTCTTTTGACAAATCACCAAGTGCTTTAATATACGCATCGGCATATTCGCGGTTAATTTCAACAACGGTGGAGTTTTGGTTAAGGTCGTCAACCAAAATTGAAACCTCTACCTTACCGCGTGAAATTTTTTGGTTTAAATATGATTTTATCTTTTCTTCTAAAAAGTTATATGCGCGTGGCATACGGCAGGAAAATTCAAAATAACGGTGGTTAACCGACTTAATTTCAACCGTAACGTCGAAACCGCCAATTTGATTTTTGGCTCTGCCAAAACCGGTCATACTTCTTACCATTTACATTCACCCTTTGCTTTATGACTTAAAACGGATAATCAATATTATCCCATAATATTAACTCATTTTACCAAATCACACACCACAATGTCAACTTTTTGGGGTATATTGTAACCTTTTTTTAACCTTTTTATATTATTTATATATAAATGAAAGCAAAAAACAAAGCACCCGCCATAAAGGAAAATGCTTTGTTTATAAAATTATAAATCTTGTTGTTCGATTTCTTTTAAAAGGTTATAAAAATAATCGCTAAGTTCTTTGGGTAAAGTTCTAACCGTCGCTATTGGCTTATTCTCGTTTGCATAATCATAATAATACAACAA
>JAZQWD010000012.1:0-10366 GCA_045632165.1 Acutalibacteraceae bacterium
CTTTGATCTTGAAAGGCGTATGGGTCAAACCTTTGCTATGCTTTGCTCACATGACGGCGACCCAATTTATCAAGAACTTGGCGAAGCCCTTTATTGCTGGTTCTTATCAGTGGTTAAGAAATCCGCTGAAGGACTTAATATTTAACATATAACATCCTTTTGTTTCATAATTTGAAATGAAAGGATGTTTTTTTATGCCAACAATTTATTTAAGCCCATCTACGCAGGAATTCAACCCTTACGTCGGCGGTGGTAACGAGGAATATTATATGAACCTTATTGCCGACGCGATGGAGCCATATTTAGCTTCAAGCGGTATTCAGTTTGTTAGAAACAATCCCGAAATGAACGCAGCAAGCTCGATAGCGGCATCCAACAGCGGTGTTTTTGATTTGCATTTGGCACTTCATTCAAACGCTACCGCTTCGGGTAACGGTACGCGCAGAGGTATAGAGGTTTATTATTATCCCTCAAGCGTTTCAGGTAAAAAATTTGCCGATATTTTGGTGCAAAATTTCAAAGAAATTTACCCCTTGCCCGAAAACGTGAGAGCAATACCTACCACCTCTCTCGGTGAAGTTGCGCGTGTGCGCGCCCCAGGTGTTTTAATTGAAATCGGTTACCACGATAACCCACAGGATGCTGATTGGGTACGCAATAACATTGATTTAATTGCAAGAACTTTAGTTGAGGCGTTAGCTGAATATTTTGGTGTGCCGTTTAATCTTCCACAACCGATAAGGATAGGAAACGTTAGAACAAACGGCGGGCATTTGAACGTTCGTACCAGACCGTCGACCGATGCATTTATTGTAGGAAGAATACCAAACGGGGCGGAGGTAACAATTTTTGCAAGCGTGCCTGATTGGTATTTAATACAGTATAATGGAATTGTCGGCTACGTTGCGGCAAGGTATATTCAAGTCGCGTCTTGACAGTCGGTTAAAAATAAAGTATCATAAATAAGATGTAAAATAATGGGAAGTATAAGTTTATGAATAAATATAAAACTTTAGTTTCAAATACCGCACTTATAAGTCTTGGCACCATCGGCTCAAAGCTGTTGGTGTTCTTTATGGTGCGCTTTTATACGGGTTATCTTACTACTGCCGAATTTGGCACGGCGGATATTATTACCCAAACCTGCAACCTTTTATTACCTATAATTTCGCTTGGTATTACCAACGGTGTTTTTCGCTTTGCGATTGACAGTAATCACGATAAAAAAAGTGTTTTTTCGGCAGGGCTTTATACAATAACTCTTGGCGGGCTACTGTTTTTAATAATTGCACCGCTTTTGGCAATTTCGGCACAGCTGCGCACGTATTTGTGGCTTATTGTTATTTATACGATGGCTTCTTGCTATCATTCGCTTTGTGCACAGTTTATACGCGCAAAAAATAAAACCGCATTTTTCGCGGTGCAGGGTATAATTAATACAGCACTTGTAATTGCCTTTAATATACTGTTTTTGGCGGTGTTTGACTGGGGCATTATCGGCTACGTTTTGTCGGTTGCTTTGGCTGACGGGCTTACTTCACTACTTATTTTCTTTAAAGAAAAGCTTTGGCGTGAAATTGTAAGAAAACCCAATAAATCCACATTAAAGCAAATGCTTGCCTTCAGTATTCCAATGATACCGGCAACAATTTTTTGGTGGGTCACAAGCGTTTCAGACCGTTATATGGTTACTTGGATTATAAGCGAGGAAGCAAATGGTATTTATGCCGTTTCAAACAAATTGCCAACCGTTTTAACCTTAATTTCTACCGTGTTTATGCAGGCATGGCAGTTTTCAGCTATAAGCGAATCGGAAAACGATAAAAAAGAGCATATTGAATTTTACTCTAAAGTATGGTCGTCTTTCCAAAGCGTAATGTTTTTGGCGGGCTCGGCTATAACTGCTTTGGCAGTACCAATGATAAAAATTCTAACTACCGAAAGCTTTTATTCTGCGTGGGAATTTGTACCAATGCTTGCACTCGCTATGGTTTTCAGTGCTTTTGCAAACTTTATGGGCTCGGTTTACGTGGTAGAAAAGCGCAGTAAAAATTCTTTCCTAACCACAATGGTCGGCGCGGCTTTAAACATTGTTTTAAATCTTGTTTTAATACCAAAAATTGGTTCGCAGGGCGCAGCAATTGCCACCTTTGTAAGCTATCTTGCGGTGTTTGTTATCCGCACAATTGACGCGAAAAAATATATACCCTTTAAAACACATTTTATTACGGTTTCTATTAACTGCCTTATCGTGCTTTTACAAATCGGGTATATGCTTTTCGGCTTGCCGTTTAATTATCCCGTTCAAGCGGTTTGCTTTGTTTTACTGTTTGTGATTAACTTTAGATTTTTTAAAGTATTTTTTAAAAAAATGCTTTCATTTTTAAAAAGACGGATATAAATTCTGATGTGGATTATTTTTGTATAATTTAACAGTTGATTTTTGTGTTTGGTATTGTATAATAGTTAAGAAATCTATAAAAGGAGAAAAACAAATGAAAAAAATCATTTGCAAGGTTGAATATAATACCGAAACCGCAACTCTTGTTAAAAAGAACACTTTTGGCGCGTTCGGTGATGCTAACGGTTATGAAGAAACCCTTTACGTAACCGACGGCGGCAAATATTTTCTTTATGTAAACGGTGGCGCTGATTCTAAGTACCCCGAAGAAAACATTAAGAGAATGTCAGCTGATAAGGCCGATGAATGGCTCAAAGCTTAATTGACATTTAGCGTATGAAAAACGGTGGGCAGTTTTTTGCTCACCGTTTTTATATGTTTAAGGTGATTTTCTTCTTGTCTTTTTGGCTATTATATATTATAATATAAATAATAATATGCTAATTTGGAGTGATATGTCTTGTTGCAGGCGATACTTTCGGGAAATTTTGACCCAATAAGCTTGATAATAAGTTTAATTTCATCTTTGGTGGTTGTGTTTTTAACACTTCCCATACACGAATGGGCACACGGTTTTGTTGCTACAAAATTAGGCGATCCTACACCGCGTTATACAGGTCGTTTAACCTTAAATCCTTTTGCTCATATCGACTATATCGGTGCGCTTTGTATTATTCTTTTCGGTATCGGTTGGGCAAAGCCGGTGCAAATTAATCCGCGCAATTTTAAAAATCCCAAAATCGGTATGGCAATTACCGCTTTTGCAGGTCCCGCTGTTAATATTGTTGTGTCAACAATTGCTATCTTTTTAGCGCATATTGTTTTTACCTTTGGTGCGGGAATGGGAATACTTGCAAATTATATAGTTTTGTTTTTAGTGGGTGTTGCTGAAATTAACGTTTACCTTGCGGTGTTCAATATGATACCCGTACCTCCGTTTGACGGCTCGCGTATTATGTTTGCAATCTTGCCTGACAGATATTACTGGAAGGTTATGGAGCATGAACGCATTTTAATGTTTGCAATGCTTTTATTAATTGCGACTGACGTTTTAGATAAACCTTTAGCTTTTGTATCGGGCATTATTCTAGATTTAATTTATGCGGTTACTTCATTACCGTTTGCATTTTTTTGAGGTATTAAATGGAACAAACTTTAAGTTATAAACTAGATGGGTTTGAAGGCCCACTTGATTTGTTACTACAGCTTATTACACGTAACAAATATAATATTTATGATATTCCGCTTTTAGAGCTTATTGACCAATACCTTGCCCAAATTGAAGCAGTTAAAGAGGGCGAGATGGAAATTTCGAGCGATTTTTTGGAAATGGCTTCGCGTCTATTATACATAAAGACCGTGAGCTTATTACCAAAGCATGATGAGGTTGTAAAGCTTAAAGAAGAATTGACAGGCGAACTTTTGGAATATATGGTTTGTCAGCAAATGGCTAAAAAGTTCGGTGAAATGCAGGGTGGCTTTGATTTGTTTGTGCGTTTACCTGCTGATATTGAGGTGGACAAGACCTACGTATTAAAGCACGACAAACAGGTTATGTTTGACGCTTATATTGCCGCAGTGGGCAGAGGTAAGCGCCGTTTGCCGCCATCTACTGCACCTTTTACAAAGATTGTTGCAAGAAAAATCGTTGCGGTTTCAACCAAAATTGTGTTTGTTATCCGTTCGCTTTGGAAGGGAAGCCGTAAAAAACTTACCGACCTATACAGCACAGCCGAAAGTCGTTCTGAAATGGTGGCAACCTTTTTGGCGGTACTCGAGCTTTGTAAAGCTAACCGTGTAGTGGTTACGGGTGACGGCGAAGAACAGGAAATTTCGTTAATTAAGGAGCGTAAGCGCAAATGACCAAAACTGAACTTGTAAAGGCCTTTGAGGCCGTACTTTTTGCAAGCGGTGAGCCGTTAAGCATTGACCGTTTTACACAGGTGTTTGAAATTACACCAAACAAAACGGTTGAAATTATGGATTTACTTATGAAAAAGCTAGAGGATGACGATAGCGGTATTAAGCTTGTGCGCCTTGATAATGCTTACCAGCTTACTACTAAAGCTGAATACAGCGAATATATTAAAAAAGCGTTTGATATTAAGCGTAGAACTCCGTTATCTAATGCCGCACTTGAGGTTTTAGCTGTTGTAGCTTATAACCAACCGGTTACCAAATCTTTTATCGAGCAGGTGCGTGGTGTTGACTGTTCAAGCGTTGTTACAACCCTTATTGAAAAGGGTCTTGTTGAAGAACGCGGCAGGTTAGAGCTTCCGGGTAAGCCATTGCTTTACGGTACAACCAAAAATTTCTTGCGTTGTTTTGAACTCGGCGATTTAAGTGAATTGCCTCCGCTTCCCAAAAACCAAGAGGAAGGCGAAATAAACGACGTTGGCGAGCAACTCACCTTAACCGAAGAATAATTTTCATAATTTTGCCAAAAATAACTTAAAAGGGGTGTTGTAGTGGTAGCGCTTTATATTATCGGCGGTATTTTATTGCTGATAGCTTTACTTTTGTTTTTGCCTATTACCGCCCAAATTAAGTTTAAAGATGACCTTTCTTTAAAGGTGAAATTTTTAGGTATAACGGTTTATAAATTAAAGGAAAAGCAAGAAAAACCAAAAACCGAAAAACCCGAAAAAGAAAAGACAAAGCAAAAACCAAAAGAAAAAGAGCAGGGTATATTCTCGAAACTTAAAGCAAAGCATGGCTTTAAGGGCGCGATTAAAGAAATTTTTGATTTTGCAAGTTCGGTTATTCGTGAAATTAAGCCCCAGCTTTTAAAAATTAAATTTAGAAAGTTTAAGCTTGATTTAATTATTGTAGGCGAGGATGCCGCAATGACAGCCATCGAATACGGTGCGGTTTGCGGTATTGTTTATCCCGTGCTTTCGTTTATAGACCAAAACTTAAATATTAAACTTAAGCAAATTAACGTTGAGGCGGGCTTTAAGCATAGTGAAAGCTCTTTTTCTACCTCGTTTGATGTTAAAGCAAATGCATTTTTACTGTTAATAATCGCCTTTAAGGCATTAAAAGAATATAAAAATTTTAGTCTAAGGAATGAATTATAATGAGCGATAATAAAATCCAAGCAATATTAGACACCACAATGGACAAGTTAAAGGCGATGGTTAACGCTGACGTTATTACAGGCGACCCCATTGTTGTTGACGGGCTTACTTTAATCCCTGTTTCAAAGGTTGCTTACGGTATCGCAACAGGCGGTAGTGACTTTGCAACTAAAAACCAAAAGGGCCTTTTTGGTGGCGGTAGCGGTGCAGGTGTTACCGTTTCTCCCATTGCATTTATGGTTATTAAGGACGGTAACGTTAAAATGGTACCTATTTATAACGAGCTTACCACACTTGAAAAAGCCGTTACAATGGCACCCGAAATTATCGACAAGGCAAAAGAAATCTTTACAAAGGACAAAGATAACTGATATAAGTCATAAGCAAAACCTCGTTTTAATAAATTTAAAACGAGGTGTGTTTTGTGAAAAGGTTAGTTTCGGTTTTTACTGTTTTAATAATTGTTTTTGTGTCACTTCCAATAACAACTTCGGCACTTGAGGTTTCGGCTAAGGCGGCTGTGGTTATTTGCGGCGATACGGGTGAGGTTTTGTTTTCAAAAAACCACAATGAGCGCTTACCAATGGCAAGCACTACTAAAATTATGACGGGGCTTTTGCTTTGCGAATACGGCAATCTAAACCGCGAAATTACGGTCACTGCCGATATGGTTAGGGTAGAGGGCTCGTCAATGGGGCTTTTGGTTGGCGATAAGGTTACGCTTCACGATTTGCTTTACGGTTTAATGCTTGCATCGGGCAACGATGCGGCGAATACTATTGCGGTTGTTATGGCGGGTAGCACGGGGGATTTTGCCAAATTAATGAATAAAAAGGCAAAGGAAATCGGGCTTAAAAACACTAATTTTGTTACCCCGTCTGGGCTTGATGATGAAAACCATTATACCACCGCTTACGATTTGGCTATGCTTGCTAAATATGCAATGCAAAACGAAGATTTTGCAGCAGCGGTAGGGAGCAAAAGCTCGGCATTAAATTACGGTAATCCACCGTATAAGCGCACACTTACAAATCACAATAAGCTTTTAAAAAGTGTAGAGGGCTGCGTGGGTGTAAAAACGGGCTTTACTAAAAAATCGGGACGGTGTTTGGTTTCGGCTGTAAAGCGCGACGGTAAGTACGTAATAGCAGTAACGCTTAACGCACCAAACGATTGGCAAGACCATAAAAATATGCTTGAATACGGGCTTTCTAAAATTATTCAAACCGAAATTACACCGAAGCAAAACGTGTATAATATTCCTGTTATTAGCGGCGAAAAAGATAAATTAACAGTTAAAATCGAACCGTTTTTACTTAATTCTTCGCAAAGCGAGGGTTTTAGTTGTGAGGTTTATTTGCCTGCATATTTATTTGCGCCTATAAAAAAAGGTGAGGTAATAGGCAAAGCGTTATATAAGCAAAACGGTAAAATTTTGGCCGTAAAAGAAATTACCGCCGATAGTGAAATTAAACTTTATAAATTTGAAAAGAAAAATAATATATTTAAAAATTTTTTACATATAGCACAATTTATTTTAGGAGATTAAGATGAAGGATAATAAAATAAGATTACAAAAGCATCTTGCTGATTGCGGTATTGCTTCCCGCCGTAAGGCAGAAGAACTTATCGAAATGGGTAAGGTTAAGGTTAACGGCCACGTGGCTATTATCGGTCAAAAGGTTGACCCAAAACGTGATAAAATTACGGTACGCGGCAAAACCGTTGTTGCAGGTAAAAACGAAAAGGTTTATATAATGCTTCATAAACCCCGCGGCTTTGTTACTACAACAAGTGATGATAGAGGTAGAAAATGCGTTACCGACTTGGTTAAGGATGCAGGTGAGCGCCTTTTCCCCGTAGGTCGCCTTGATATGAATTCCGAAGGTCTTTTGTTTATGACAAACGACGGTGATTTTGCAAATAAATTAACACACCCGTCCTCTCACGTTAATAAAACTTATCGCGTAACTGTTGCGGGTGAGGTACAGGATGAAAAGCTACTTACCTTGGCGGAAGGCAGTATTGCGCTTGACGGTAAAAAGGTGTTGCCCTGTGATTGCTTTGTTGCTGAAAGAAAACCTGATAGAACCGTGCTTATTTTCATTATAAGCGAGGGTAGAAACCGTCAAATTCGCCGTATGTGCGAAGCGGTTAATTTAGAGGTTTTGCGCCTCAAACGTACCGAAATTGCGGGTGTTAAGCTTGGTATGTTGCCTAGAGGCAGTTGGCGTAACCTTAACGAACGTGAAATGCGCCGTTTGACAAACATTACCCAAATGAAGGAAAGTAATTAAAATGTTAGTTTTAAAACCTACTGAAGATAAAAGTTTGATTAAGGAATATTATGAAAAGGAAAACATTCCTTTTTCGGATAAATCGAATTTGCTTTTAGCAACTGACAGGGAAGAAGTGCTTGGCTATTGTCTTTTTGATATTGATAATGCTTTAACGGTTTATAAAATTGAACCGATGGATGATATCTTCTTGCTTGACGGTGTTTTAAGAAGCACTTTGCACGTTGGGTGTGAACGCGGTAAGACCGATGCATTTTATGCTGATATCGCACCCGAAGCTATTTTTGAACGTCTTGGCTTTGTAAAAGATAAGGTAGAGAAGCGTTTAGACGTTGAAAAGCTTTTCAAAAGTTGCTGCGATTGCAAATAATTTTAAAAAAAGGTGTAAAAAACACTTGACAAAATGTCTAAAATATTATATTATTTTAGATATGCCGATGTGGTGGAATAGGCAGACACAAGGGACTTAAAATCCCTCGGTAGCAATATCGTACCGGTTCAAGTCCGGTCATCGGCACCAAACGAAAATCCGTTCTCGAAAGAGGGCGGATTTTTGTTTGTATTATTCACTATTCATTCTTCATCATTCATTATTCATTAAATGAGAACGGATTTTCAAATGAATAATGAAAAATGAAGCCGCACAGCTAATGAATAATGAATAATTATTGCCCCTTCGCCGCTTTTATGCTATAATACACCCAAGGCGGTGATGATATGAAAAAAATTAGCCAAGGTAAATATGAACTTTTTACTACAAAGACAGATGCAATAGATAAATTTATGCAAATGCAAGGTCTTTGTAGAGAAGAAATTAATGACTACCAACGAATTGAATTTTATTGTACAAAAAAAGGTAAAATTACTGTCACTAATCCGCCTTCAAGGCATATTGAACATACATACTCTACCGCTCTTTACGGAGAGGTTATCGAGCAAGACGGGAAAACCTATGTTGCATATTATACCGTTTATAGCCATTATAATAATGTTTTAAAAATAATTAGTCTTGTAATGTTGACCGCAATGTCTGTACTTGCGATTGTTTCTACTGTTGCTGATTCTGGCAAAAAAGCTCCTTATATTATTTTTGTTTTATGTTGTGCTCTTTTTATTTTTCAACTAATCAATACCTTAAAAGAAAAAAAGAATGCTCCGAGAGATTCTAAAATAATGGTAGAAGAGCTTGAAAAAAGGGTTGAAGCGGTAAATCTATGGGATAAATAAATCGAGAGTTTTTTATTTTTTTATATAGAAATAATGAATAAGCAACGCTTTTAGTCTATCGCATTACTGCGATGGACTATTTTTATTATATAATCAAGTGGAAGTTTCCACTTAAGAAAGTTATGCTCGTAATAATATTATAAGGATATAGTTGATTTTATCGTGAATTTGGGATGTATAATATGATATAGTTTAAATTACAAAATAAGAAACTTATTGTTAGTTTGTATTTATGATAGCATAAAATCAATATAAAAAGCCGGGGTTTTATATTATTAACTTTATTTATGAATGGAATAGTTGTTAAATAATAGTTAAACATAAAAACGGAGGTTTTTATTATGGAAAAAAGAATTATTACTGACGATATTTTATATGCTTTTAAAACGTATTTAATTGAGAACGAAAAATCAGAGGCAACTATACAAAAATATATGCACGATATAAAATATTTTTTAGATTATGCAGGAAATATGCCGTTGGATAAAACATTAGTCCTAAATTATAAAAATATGTTGGTGAAAAGTTATTCTGTGAAAAGCGCTAATTCAATGCTTGCGGCACTTAATTCTTTATTTCACTTTATGGGCTGTAGTGAACTGTGCGTAAAGCAGTATAAGATACAAAAAGATGCTTTTTCTTCTAAAGAAAAGGAACTTACCAAATCGGAATATACGGCACTTGTAAGGAC
The DNA here is from genome assembly GCA_045632165.1 of Acutalibacteraceae bacterium. Classification (GTDB taxonomy): domain Bacteria; phylum Bacillota; class Clostridia; order Oscillospirales; family Acutalibacteraceae; genus UBA737. The sequence continues at coordinate 9,697 of JAZQWD010000012.1, forward strand.
GGCGGAACAAAAGTGCAATTTGCGTTTATCACTTGTAGTGCAAACGATTTGCGGAACGGGTATTCGTGTAAGTGAATTGCAATTTATTACCGTTGAGGCAGTCAAAAAAGGTGTTGCGATTGTTTCATGCAAGGGAAAAACAAGAAAAATATTTATTGTTAAAGCGCTTCAAAAAAAACTATTAAACTATGCGGCAAAGCAAAAAATTGTATCGGGTATGATTTTTATTACAAAAAGCGGAAAACCATTAAATAGAAGCAATGTTTGGCGGCAAATGAAAGATTTGTGTGAACAGGCAGGTGTTTCGTCTGAAAAGGTATTTCCTCACAATTTGCGTCACTTATTTGCGCGTACTTTTTACGGTATTGAAAAGGATATAGCAAAGCTTGCAGATATTTTGGGGCATTCAAATATAAATACAACACGTATTTATATTGTAACAACCTGCGCCGAACACCAACGCCGAATGGAAAATATGCGTTTAATCATATAAAAAATAAAACCGTTGCGCAATGCAACGGAAAATGCCACATAATGTGTATTATGTTGTTTTGTTGACTAATCAAGCTTGATTAATACGCTTAATTGTTACGAGTGATTATAGCATATTTAATTTTAAAATGCAAGAATTTTTTTATTCGATTAATTATTACATATAATAGCATATTTG
>JAZQWD010000013.1:0-8570 GCA_045632165.1 Acutalibacteraceae bacterium
GCAATGATCCCCTTCCTTGAAAACGACGATACCAACCGTGCGCTCATGGGTTCAAACATGCAGAAGCAGGCAGTTCCGCTCTTAAAACCCGAAAATCCCTTTGTTGCTACCGGTATGGAATACCGCGCAGCAGTTGACTCAGGCGTTGTTGTTCTTGCTAAACGCGCAGGTGTTGTAACTTACGTTGATGCTAACATTATCAAGGTTCGCGCAAAGAACGGCGAAATCGATGAATACGAGCTTATTAAGTTCATTCGTTCAAACCACGGTACCTGTATCAACCAAAAGCCGGTTGTTGCTGTTGGTGAAGAAATTGTTGAAAAGCAAGTTATCGCTGACGGTCCCGCAACCTCTAAGGGTGAAATCTCTCTCGGTCGCAACGCTCTTATCGGCTTTATGACTTGGGAAGGTTATAACTATGAAGACGCTGTTTTGATTAACGAACGTCTCGTACGTGATGATATTTACACTTCAATTCATATCGAAGAATATGAAATTGAATGTCGTGATACTAAGCTTGGACCTGAAGAAATCACACGCGATATTCCCAACGTTGGTGAAGACGCGCTTAAGGACCTTGACGAACGCGGTATTATCCGCATCGGTGCAGAGGTTACTTCAGGTGACATTCTTGTAGGTAAGGTAACACCTAAGGGTGAAACCGAGCTTACCGCTGAAGAACGCCTCCTTCGTGCAATCTTCGGTGAAAAGGCACGTGAAGTACGTGATACTTCTTTACGTGTTCCCCACGGTGAATACGGTACTATCGTTGACGTTAAGGTATTCGACCGTACCAATTCATCAGAACTCAGCCCCGGTGTTAACCAAGTAATTCGCTGCTATATTGCTCAGAAGCGTAAGATTTCTGTCGGCGATAAGATGGCGGGTCGTCACGGTAACAAGGGTGTTGTTTCCCGCATTTTACCAAGCGAAGATATGCCCTTCTTACCGGATGGTACTCCGCTTGATATCGTACTTAACCCGTTGGGCGTACCTTCACGTATGAACATCGGTCAGGTACTTGAAGTTCACCTTGGCTATGCTGCTAAAGCACTTGGTTGGCATATCTGCACACCTGTATTCGACGGTGCACACGAACAAGACATTCGCGACTGCTTCGCACTTGCTGAAGAAGCTACAAAGGGCGAGGGTTATCAGTATAAGGATACCGCTTCGCTTGACTTCTCACGTATTCCGCTCACACAGGATGCTAAAACTCAATTATACGACGGTCGTACAGGCGAACCTTTTGATAACCCTGTAACCGTTGGTTATATGTATTATCTTAAGCTTCACCACCTCGTTGACGATAAGATTCACGCTCGTTCAACAGGTCCGTACTCACTCGTAACTCAACAACCGCTCGGTGGTAAGGCACAGTTCGGTGGTCAGCGTTTCGGTGAAATGGAAGTTTGGGCACTTGAAGCTTACGGTGCAGCTTACACCTTACAGGAAATCTTAACCGTTAAGTCTGACGACGTTGTTGGACGTGTTAAGACCTACGAATCAATCGTTAAGGGTCAGAACATTCCTAAGCCCGGTGTTCCTGAATCGTTCCGCGTTCTTATTAAGGAACTTCAGTCACTTGGTCTTGATATTAAGGTTCTTGACGCTCACAACGAAGAAATTGATTTAAAGCAAACATTTGAAGAAGATGATGATATCGGCCTCGGCACACCTGCGATTCCCGAAAGATTCGAGTTTGACGAGCAGTACGTTGCCGATGATTTAGATGGTGCCGGCTTTGGTCTTGAAGACGAAAACGGCGAAGCAATTTCAGATTCTGATGAATCTGACGAAATTTAAGGAGGGGCAATATAATGGCAGATATTGAATTTGAATCCATAAAAATAGGACTTGCGTCTCCCGAACAAATCAGAAGCTGGTCATACGGTGAGGTTACTAAACCCGAAACTATTAACTACCGTACCTTGAAGCCTGAACAGGGCGGTCTCTTCTGCGAACGCATTTTTGGACCACAAAAGGACTGGGAATGTCATTGCGGTAAGTACAAGCGTATTCGTTATAAGGGTAAGGTTTGCGAACGCTGCGGCGTTGAAGTAACCAAGGCAAAGGTACGCCGTGAGCGTATGGGCTCTATCGAGCTTGCAGCCCCCGTTTCACACATTTGGTATTTCAAAACTATCCCTTCACGTATGGGCGCTGTTTTGGAAATCGGCCAAAAGGATTTGGAACAGGTACTTTACTTCTCAAAGTACATCGTTCTTGATAAGGGTTCTACTCCTCTTGAAGAAAAGCAGCTTCTTAATGAAAAGCAATACGCTGATATGCGCGAAAAGTATGAAAACGACTTCCGCGTAGGTATGGGCGCTGAAGCTATTAAAGAGCTTCTTTGCAAAATCGACCTTGAAAAAGAATGTGCTGAACTTCGTAAAGACCTTGAAGATGCAAACGGTCAAAAGCGCGCTCGCATCTTAAAGCGTCTCGAAGTATTAGAAGCGTTTAAGCAGTCCGGCAACCGTCCCGAATGGATGATTATGGACGTTATTCCCGTAATTCCGCCCGATCTTCGTCCTATGGTACAGCTCGATGGTGGACGTTTTGCAACAAGTGACCTTAACGATCTTTACAGACGTGTTATCAACCGTAACAACCGTCTTAAGAGACTTCTTGAATTACACGCTCCTGACATTATCGTTCGTAACGAAAAGAGAATGCTTCAGGAAGCTGTTGACGCTCTTATCGACAACGGTCGTCGCGGCAAGCCCGTAACCGGTCCTAATAACCGTCCGCTTAAGTCACTTTCAGATATGCTTAAGGGTAAGCAGGGTCGTTTCCGTCAAAACCTTCTTGGTAAGCGTGTTGACTATTCAGGTCGTTCGGTTATCGTTGTAGGTCCTGAACTTAAGATGTATCAGTGCGGTCTTCCTAAGGAAATGGCACTTGAACTCTTCAAGCCCTTCGTAATGAAGCGCCTTGTTGAAATTAAGGCAGTTACAAGCATTAAAACTGCAAGAAAGATGGTCGACCGTGCCTCTGCTGAGGTTTGGGACGCTCTCGAACTTGTAATTAAAGAACATCCCGTTCTCTTAAACCGTGCTCCTACACTTCACCGCCTAGGTATTCAGGCGTCTGAACCCGTATTGGTTGAAGGTAAGGCACTTAAACTCCATCCGCTTGTATGTACCGCATACAACGCCGACTTCGACGGCGACCAGATGGCTGTTCACGTACCCCTTTCAGCAGAAGCACAGGCAGAAGCACGCTTCTTAATGCTCGCCGCTAACAACCTTTTGAAACCCTCTGACGGTAAGCCCGTTGCTGTTCCTACACAGGACATGGTTCTCGGTTCTTACTATTTAACCCTTGTTAAGGCAGACGAAATCGGCGCTAATAAGGTGTTCAGAGATAAAGATGAAGCTATTATGGCTTACAATAGCGGTATTGTTGGTCTTCATGCACCTATCCGTGTTCGTATGACCAATGCAAACGGCGAAAGCAAGCTTGTTTGGTGTACCGTTGGTTTCATTATCTTTAATGAATCTATTCCGCAGGACCTCGGCTTTGTTAACAGAAACAATCCCGAAACTGCATTTAACCTTGAATGGACCTTTAAACTTAAGGATCCTGACAAGAAATTTATCGAAAGCAATGACGACGTTATTCAAAATAAGGTTGGCAAAAAGCAATTAGGTAAAATTATTGACAAGTGTATTGAAATTCACGGCACAAGTGAATCTGCAATCGTTCTTGATAACATTAAGGCAACCGGCTTTAAGTATTCTACTAAGGGTGCTGTTACAGTTGCGGTTATCGACGCTGTAATTCCTCCTGCAAAGAAGGAAATTCTTGCAGCTGCTGAAGAACAAATTGATGCAGTTACTAAGAAGTATCGCCGCGGTTTCATTAATGAAGAAGAACGTAGCCGTCACATTATTGAAATTTGGAACAAGGCGACCGAAGACGTTGGTAATGCACTTAAGGGCAACCTTGATGAATTTAACCCCATCTTTATGATGGCTGACTCCGGTGCCCGTGGTTCTATGAGCCAGATTCGTCAGCTTGCAGGTATGCGTGGTCTTATTGCCAATACCGCAGGTAAAGTCATCGAAGTTCCGATTCGTGCTAACTACCGTGAAGGTCTTAACGTTTTGGAATACTTCATTTCTTCTCGTGGTGCGCGTAAAGGTCTTGCCGATACCGCGCTTCGTACCGCTGACTCGGGTTACTTAACCCGTCGTCTTGTTGACGTTGCTCAGGACGTTATCGTTCGTGAGGATGATTGCGGTACTGAAGAAGGTCTTATTATTACCGATATTAAGGACGGCAACCACGTTCTTGAAACCTTACAAGAACGTCTTGAAGGCCGTTACCTTATGGAACCCGCTGTTCATCCTGAAACCGGTGAAGTTATTTGGGGAACAGAAGAGCTTGTTACCGCTGATGCTGCAAAAGCAATCGTTGATGCAGGTGTAACAAGTGCTAAGATTCGTTCAGTTCTTACTTGTCATAGCCACCACGGCGTATGTAAGAAGTGCTACGGTCGTAACCTTGCAACCGCTAAAGAAGTTACCACAGGTGAAGCAGTTGGTATCGTTGCCGCTCAGTCAATCGGTGAACCTGGTACACAGCTTACCATGCGTACCTTCCATACCGGTGGTGTTGCAGGCGTTGCCGACGTTACACAGGGTCTTCCCCGTGTTGAAGAACTCTTCGAAGCACGTAGACCTAAGGTTTGCGGTCTTATCGCTAAAATCGACGGTCAGGTTCGTCTTGTTGAAGAAAAGCGCAGCAATGTTATCGTTATCACAAACCCTGATGCTAGTATTGCTCCTGAAAAGGTTACTATTCCTTACGGTGTACGTCCTTTGGTTAACGATGGCGACTACGTTAAGGCAGGCGACCTCTTAATCCCCGGTGCTAAATATCCTCAAGATATTTTGGAAGCACAGGGTCCTGAAGCAGTTCAAGAATATATCATTGCTGAAATTCAAAATGCTTACCGTACACAAGGTGTTGACATCAACGATAAGCACATTGAAGTTATCATTCGTCAAATGATGAAGAAGCTCCGTATTGTTGAACCCGGTTCAACTCAGCTTATTCAAAATTCGACATACGAATATAAGGAAATCGAAGAAGCTAATGCTGAAATTCAAGCTAGAATTGACGCAGGTGAAGAAGGTCTCGAAAAGGCAACCTATAAGTCAACCCTTTTAGGTATCACCAAGGCATCCTTGGCAACCGAATCCTTCTTATCAGCCGCTTCATTCCAAGAAACCACACGCGTTCTTACCGAAGCTGCAATTAAGGGTAAGGTTGACCCGCTCTTCGGTCTTAAGGAAAACGTTATTATCGGTAAGCTTGTACCCGCTGGTACAGGTATGAAGTGCGAAGAAATCAACCCCGCTTCTTATAATGTAGAAGAGGTTGAAGAAATTGCAGAAGAAGTTATTGCCGATATGGAAGCAGTTTCTGTAGAAGAATAATTAAACTAAAAACCACCTCGCAAGAGGTGGTTTTTGTTTTAGGTAAGGGGTAATAGGGAAGAAGTTAGGGATTTACGGAATTTTCTATATATTTAATAAAAACCAATTTACCGTATTTACGTGCATAGTCTATCATAGATTTAGTACCTTTACTGTGGCTATCCCAAAAGCAAATAGCTATATCACACGCTTGCGCCATTTCTTGGTTCCGTTTTGGACCTGCACTTTTTCCATATTTAGCCCAATCGGCGGGGTGATATTCTATTTTAAAACCGTTTTCTTTGGCATAACGTTCGCCTAAAGCGTCTGCACCACGGGCACCGCCAGACAAAATTTTTATATTTTCCTTGTTGGGTATTTTATTAATAATTATATCAATAAATGTTTTTGCTTCGTTATAGTTATTATAATTTCTGCAACCCGCAATAACAATTTTCATTTATTAATACCTCCGTTTCAATTAATATAGACTTTTGTATTATATAATGTAATAGTCTATATGTAAAGAGGAAAAATAAGATACTATCTAATTAAAAAGTGAGTTATTAGGAAGTGTCTTATGATTAAATTAAAAGTGTTAGAATTATTGGAACAAAAAGGGCATACAAAATATTGGCTTTATAAACAATTAGGCATGAGCTATCAAAATTTCAGCAAAATGGTAAATAACGAAACAAAATCAATTCGTTATGAAAATATTGAAACCATTTGCTTATTGCTTGAATGTACACCAAATGACCTTTTTGAGATTAATTTTGATGAATAAAATTTTATAATATTAAAAGAGCACCCTGCGGGGTGCTCTTTGTTTTAGATAAAAGGGAAGAAGTAATAAGTAATGTGTGCCTTTGGCACAGATATATCGTTTTGCAAAGCAAAACACCAATTTTATTCTTTTTTCTTTCTTATTTATTCTTTAAAAAAGCCCATATTTATATCAAAATTTAACACCAAATACAACATATTGTGACGGCGAAAATTTCCTCAAAAAATATGAAAAAATATTAAAAAAACACTTGATTTTTGGTTTGACTTATGGTATTATTCTAAAGTACGCTGTGATAATATGGCGTGAAACATGCGATGATGCAGGAGGTGGCCCGTCCTGAACGGGGAAATTTCTGCGGAGTATGTCCGATTTTAAACCGGGCGAAAGAACAAGGATGCATTTGGGAAACTTGCGACCCCTTATGCAACGGCGAAGCGATTCGCTGTCCGGAATTGACTGAGACCCCAGCAATGCCGGTTTTATATTGTGCAGTGATGAAAAACACGGCACGGTGTAAGTTTTGCCCGCCAACTATTTAAGGAGGCGAATTTCACATGGCAGTGAAAGAAAAAATTCGAATTCGAATCAAGGGTTACGACCACGCACTTGTAGACCAGTCTGCAGAGAAAATTGTAGAAACCGCTAAACGTACAGGCGCACGCGTTTCAGGTCCGGTACCGCTACCGACTGAAAAGGAAGTTGTAACAATCCTTCGTGCTGTTCACAAATATAAGGACAGCCGCGAACAGTTCGAAATGAGAACACACAAAAGACTCATCGACGTAATCAGACCTTCAAACAAAACTGTTGAAGCGTTGACTACTCTTGAGCTTCCCGCCGGTGTAGAAATCGAAATTAAGCTTTAATATATATTAAGGTATTCGATATAACACCGCAGCAGGTCAAGTTGGGAAACCAACCAATAACCAAAGGAGGAAATTAAAATGCAAAAAGGTATCGTTGGCAAGAAGCTCGGTATGACCCAGCTTTTTGATGCAAACGGCAACGTTGTTCCCGTTACTGTGATCGAAGCAGGCCCCTGCGTAATCGCACAGAAGAAGACAATTGAGAACGACGGTTATGAAGCAGTTCAAATCGGCTATGGCGATTTGAAGGCAAACAAAGTAAACAAGCCCATGAAGGGTCACTTCGCAAAGGGTGACGTTGCTCCGAAGAAGGTTCTTCGCGAGTTCCGCTTCGATGACATCAGCGCTATGAACGTTGGCGACATCATTAAAGCAGACATCTTTGCTGAAGGCGATAGCGTAGACGTAAGAGGTACTTCTAAAGGTAAAGGTTATGCCGGCGTAATTAAGCGTTGGAACTTTGGCCGTCTTAAGGAATCTCACGGTACAGGCCCTGTTCACCGTCACGGCGGTTCATTGGGTGTTATCGACCCTGCTCGCGTATTCAAGGGCAAGAAGATGGCAGGTCATCTCGGTGCTGAACGTGTTACCGTTCAGAACTTGAGTGTAGTTAAGGTTGACGCAGAAAAGAATATCATCGCTGTTAAGGGCGCGGTTCCCGGTCCTAAGGGCGGCATCGTAGTTCTTTTCGATAGCGTTAAAGCTTAAGGGAAGGAGTGTTGAAATATGCCTAACGTAGCAGTACTTAATATGGCTGGCGCAAATGTTGGTGAAATCACCTTAAGCGACGCTATATTCGGAATTGAACCCAACGCAGTTGTAATGCACGCTGCAGTTGTAAACTATCTTGCAAATCAAAGACAGGGCACACAGTCCACTCTCACCCGTACTGAAGTTTCCGGCGGCGGCAAAAAGCCTTGGAGACAGAAGGGAACCGGTCACGCAAGACAAGGTTCTACAAGAGCTCCTCAATGGAGACACGGTGGTATTGTACATGCCCCCAAGCCGAGAGATTATTCTTACTCTCTCAACAAAAAGGTTCGCAGATTGGCTCTTAAGTCAGCTTTATCTGACAAAGTTCTCGCAAGCGCACTCATCGTTCTCGATGAATTTAAGCTTGACGGCTTTAAGACCAAGGTTGCTGCTGATTGCTTAAAGGCAATTGGCGCTGGCAAGAAAACTCTTGTTGTTCTCGAAAACAACGATGCATTCGCAGTAAAGAGTCTTGCTAACATCAAGGGCGTTAAATCTGCTCAAATCAACACAATCAACACCTACGACATCATCAATGCTGATACATTGGTAATCGTTAAGGGTGCTGTAGCAAAACTTGAGGAGGTATACGCATAATGAAACTCGCACAAGACATCATTATTGCTCCGGTTATTACCGAAAAGAGCATGTCAGGTATTGCTGACAAGAAATACACCTTCAAGGTAGCAAAAGACGCAAACAAGATCGAAATCGCAGAAGCTGTTGAAACCC
>JAZQWD010000014.1:0-14292 GCA_045632165.1 Acutalibacteraceae bacterium
TCAAAGGGTGCAATTTGCTGTATTAAACTACAATGCTTTTCAAACTTTTTAAGCACCTTTTCATATTTTGCCATATTCCAGTCCACTCGGCAACGGTAATCTTCATCGCTTGCATTAAACGCGGGAATATAAACAATCCCATCCTCATCGGTGCGTTCAAACATAAGGGTAATTAAATCAAAGGGCGAAAGCATAGCGGCATCCATACTATTAATTATTTTTTCTTCCATAATTCATTCTCCTTTAAAAACGTTATGTATATATTGTACTAAATTCAATGCACCGAATTTGGTTCAACTTTAATTTTAATACATTATTTTTTCAAAAAAGTCAACTAATTTTACAAGATTTTTCATTTAATTAACTCTGCTTCGCGAAGCACCTGATATATATAACCCAAGCCGAAACTGTTGCCGTAACACAATATACCCGTACCTTTTACCGTATTATCTTGAATATATTTTCTTTTAGCGTTATCATCGGTAACGATATAAATATAATCACAAAAGTCACGCGCAGTTTTTGATTTTGATTTTAGCATTTTTTCATCACGGTCAAATTCGGTTATAAAGCCGTAAATTTTTTCATCCTTTTTAAATACAAGGTCGGTTAAATCGGTATAATCCTCATCATGTATTTCCTCCATACCATTTGGGATTGTCCAAAACCTTACTGCTGATAACATTCTTTCCTTTTTCTCTTCCATAATTTCACCTTTTATATATCATATTTTGTTGGCGCGTGATTTTTTAAAACAAACAATATTGTTTGACGGCGAAGTGAATTTGTTTTTCGCAAAACATCGCTTAAATCCACGCTTTCATCAAGTTGTTCTAAAAACGTGGAAATAATAAGCGGTTTTAGAGCGCAGTTCATATTGCGAATTTTTTCCGCCCTGTCCCAAAAATCGGCAATACTTATAAAGCTCAAAAAGTGGTAAAGTGTATTTTCGCCCCCGCTTAAAATAATATTTTCGTCACTATGTAAATACCCAACGTTAAACTCGCCCTCTGCCGACAGCTTTAAATATAAATCTTTACGCGCGGTTAATTTGATCGGTTTAAAATGCTTAATATAATCAGCTACAAAACCGCGAAAGCTTCGAGTCAAGCCGTAGCCGTTTGTTAAAAACGCAAACTCGCCGTTTGGGTAATATTTAAAAACGTCATTATAACGGGTAAGCTTGTGGGGGTAGTCCTGCCGTTTAAAGCGGTGAAAAAACAAAGCGGAATCCATTTCTTCGCTTTGGCAAACAGTTTTAAAATATTCCTCAGCGCAGTCGTTTTCACTATCTTCGCACAAAACCGAAAAATTAAATAAAAGTTCTTTTTTGTTTTTGCTGCCACGAATATAATATGTTTTATCAAGCCAAACCTCGGCAAAAAAGCGAAGGTTACAAAAGCTTTTTGCCGCTTCGTGCTTACCCAACAATAGTTTTATTATATCATATACCTCGGCACTGCCGTTTGCGACCGAAAGATTTTTATTAAAATTAAAGCTTTCGGCTATTTTTTTGTTTTTTTCAATAACAATTTTCTTTATAAACATAACTAAACCTTTATACGCGCTATTTTACCCCACGGTGGCTCAACCTCATCATTATTTAACAGCCATAAAACAGGTATACCCTTTGCAACCTTTTCTTTTGGAAACGGCGCATAACCATCGGTTAAGATTATAATGCTTGCGGGCGGGTTATCTGCCATAAATTTATTAACGTATTCAAATATAATTTGAAAATCGGTACCGCCGCCACCCGCGGGGTAAATGATTTTAAATTCTTCCTCATCAGCAAAGGGTTGCGGCTTGATAATTGCGGCATCAAAAAAGCCAAGCCAACCTTGAAGCTTACCGCTAAATTGGTCGATAGCACCCTTTACTTCAGAGTATGCAGCCGTTATCATCTTGTCAGACATTGAGCCCGAGGTATCTATCATAAATAGAATATTCTTTACAACCTCTTCTTTTTCGTTAAAGTCGGGCAGATAAAACGGGTTATCATCAAAACGGCGGTCGGGCGGCGAAAACGAATAATCGGCAATTTCTTCTTGAATAAAATCGTTAAGAATTGTGCGCCAATCGGTTTGCGGTTTTAAAAGTTCATCTAATAAACGCTTGGCAAAAGCGGGCATTGTACCGCGTGCGTTTGATGCCTCACGGACGCTTATAGCTTCTGCCGCGTCCTTAAAATGCTTAACCCACACGTCGCGCAGGGTGTCATCCTCCTCCATATCCTTCCAGTGTGTGTGGTCATCCCAAGAGCCCTTTATTATATCCGTGCCTTTAGCTTTTATTTTTTTAGCACGTCCCTTTTCCCATACAAATTCACCGTCTTTCATACCGTCGTTTTCACCCTCTGCGCTTCCGGACATAGGTATCGGTTTTGAGGGTGGCATTGGCGGTAACATATCAAACACCTGCTCGGCGGTGTAGATATGTCCCTCCCTCCCATCGGGTGCCAGGTGCATAGATTCGCCGTAATTTTTAAGGGTTATGCTGCTAAGGTTCATATTATTTTCAAGCAAAATATTAGAATTAACCACTATATCAGCGGCAATGTTATACCTTTCGGGTTCGTTTGCTTTGCCACGTGCACAATGTTGCAAAACAATATGCATTACCTCGTGCATCATAATAAAATCAAGTTCGCTGTCGCTTAATTCATCTAAAAACTTCGTACCAAAAACAATACGCTTGCCGTCGGTATAAGCGGTAGGCACCTTTTCATCTACACCGTAAACCACGTGCATAAGCAAAAGTCCAAAAAAGCCGTGATTACAAAGCAACCGCATTCGTGACAATAAAAGCCGTTTGGTATATTTTTTAATATCTTCATTAGACAGAGCCATTTAAAAGTTTTCCTTTCGTTTGAAGCCAACGTGAAAATTCAGGTATGGTTAAAAGTTTTTCTTTAAAATTCTTTTCAATATACATATAGTCCTTCATAAGTACGGTTGAGAAATCAGGTGGCATACGGTTTGCATAAGTAATTGAATTTGCAAGTCGAGAAATTTCGGTTTTATGCTCGCGCGCGTAAGCGGTCATTGAGGAAGTAAGCGCATACATCGCATCGGTCGAGTGTGGCATTGCGGGCATTTTACCGTCAAAAATATCCTTAATATCGGGTAGCTGATTATAAACCTGCGCCCAAGTACGAAATTCTACTGCAACACCCGTACCGACAAGACCTGCAATAAGGTGGTACATTTTATCAACGTCATCACTTACGCTATTAAGCAAATTGCTAACCATTTCCCACGAACGGGGTGTAGCAAACGCCAAATCATCATTAGACGAATTAAAGCCCATAAGATAATTTTGCCTAAACGATAAAAAGCCGATAACCTTTGGGTTTATTCCGCTGACTATTGCCCATTCTTTCCAAGAATTAAAGTTACCCTCTACCTCGATATGCAAAAGTCGGTTTGCAAGGGCTTTCGGCATTTTAAATGCAACCGATTTATCGGTAGTACGGTTACCTGCCGCAATTACAATGCAATTTTCGGGTAATTTATGTTCACCCACAACGCGGTCAAGGGTGATTTGATATGCCGCCGCCTGTACCGATTGAGGCGCGGCGGAGATTTCATCAAGGAACAAGATATTTATAATATCATCGCTGTCGTTCATTTGAAAAATTTGGGGTTTAAGCCACACCGCTAAGGTTTTATCTTGGTTAGCGGTTGGTATGCCGCGCAAATCAATAGGGTTAAAAAGTAAAAGTCGCACATCAGTTACCGAAACCTTTTTTCGCGTTGCATTTTCAATTTCCTTTGCAATTTGGCGCACCGCCTGCGATTTACCTACACCCGGAGGGCCCCAAAGCATAACAGACGGCATAGTTTTAATTGGCAAATTTTGATTTATAACCGCCGAATATGCTTCGGACAGTTCTTTTACAACCTTGCCAATATTCATATTTGGCATATTTGAAAGCTTTACGTCACTCATTTTATTACACCTAATTCTTTATCAATTTTTTGAAGTTGGTTTTCGATTTTATCAATAACCGAATCGTAATCTTCTTTTTTGGTAAGTTCAACCTTAATAGCCGCCTCACGGGTGGTTAATTGCTCATAACCCTCTCGAAGCTTTTCAAGGTGTGTTGGCAGGTTATCAAAGAAATTATCAAGTCGTATTAGACCGCCAACCTCGGTATCACCAAGCGCAACGTAATATCTACCGTTACTTTGCACCCACACAAACGGCTTTTCGTTGCTCATATTGCTTGGTAAAACAATTTGGAAGCCGTTATATTCCATAAGCGGGGTTTCGTTTGGCATTAACACGTTTTGTGATACGGCATTAAACAATTTTTCGCGAATTTCTTTACGCTGTTCTTTATCGTATTCTTGCTGATTTTCATTTAAAAACTGAATATCAAGCTCGCATTTATTAATAAGGTCGGCTTGGCGGGCAATTTTTGCGGGGTTTTCGGCAAGCTCTTTTTGAAGTCGTACGTAATTTTCTTCAGACTTACGCTTAAGCGACAAATAGCGCGATAACTCATTAGCCGCTTCAACACGCTTTTTAATAAGCGGATTACCGACCGCTAACGCCTTAACCTCAGCATAATCGAGTACAGTGCTTTCAATATCGCCGCCGCTTCTTTCGGTTAATGAACCCGACAAAAGACCCGTTATAAAGCGTTGTTTAGTTTCAAGCAACTGCCAAGAATATGCATCAAAGCTGCCTTCGGTAATATAGCGATAAATATAAACCTTTTGGTTTTGGTTGCCTTGGCGAAGTATTCTACCTTCGCGCTGGGTCATATCGGCAGGGCGCCACGGCACGTCGAGGTGGTGAAGTGCAATAAGTTTGTTTTGCACGTTAACGCCAAGCCCCAATTTAAAGGTTGAGCCAATAAGCACACGTATTTGACCGTTTAAAACCTTTGCAAAAAGCTTTGTGCGTTGCGCTTCGGTTGCCGCATCGTGCACGTAAGCAATTTCGTTTTCGGGCACACCCATTAAAACCAAAAGCTTTTTAAGGTCGTCGTACACGTTAAAGCCCTTTTTAGGGGTAGAGGTATCGCAAAACACAAGCTGTGTACCCTGTGTTGCGTGGGTTTTTACGTAAATATCAAAAATATTTTCGGCACAACGCGCTACCTTTGACTGATAAGTAAACTGCGCGGTAGTATCCACAAGGCGAATATCAAGCGCGGCTTTTCTACCGTCGGTCGTAATTTTTAACATATTATCCTCAGTTCGGCGAACAATACCCTGTCGCACGCAATCAGCACGGTGAGAAATTAAATCAAGAAAATCTTTAAGCTCGGGCGTTTTAGCTATAACCGCATCGGTTCTGCCGTCACATTCGGGAATATTATCGGTTTGGTCAACTTGGTGAAAATCGGCAATTTCAGCAAGAAGCGAGGTGAGCTCGGGCAAATTGTGGAACTTTGAAAAACGGGTTGCTAAGCGATATGAGCTTGTATCAACGTCAATTTCAAATTCGGTTGAACGTTCGGCAAACATACCAATCCAACTGTCAAAGCTTTGCAAATCAAGTAGTGCCAAGGTTCCGCTTTGCAAGTATTTTTGAAATATAAACGCGTCGGTAATTGAGTTTGTTATAGGTGTACCCGTTGCCATAATTACACCGCCACCCTGCTTTTGCACAATGTTTGATTTATCCATCATACATTGGCATTTTTTAGACCCACCCGCACTAATGCCAAGCACCTTATCGGCTTTTGTTTCAATAGGTACGTTTTTAAAGTTATGGGCTTCATCTACAAAAAGGCGGGTAATGCCAAGCTCGTCAAAATAAACAGTTTCTTCGGTTTCTAACGCTACCGCAAGCTCGCCTAGTTTTTTATTTATTGCTTCGCGCTTTTTGTTAAGCTTAGAGGTTACTTTTTTAGCGTTTGAAGCAACGATATTAATTTGGTTTTTAAGTTCGGTTAATTCTTTAATATAATAATCCTTCGATACGGGAATTTGTTCAAAGCAGCTATACGCAATAATTATTGCATCAAAATCCTTATCGCGGATTTTCTCAAGCGCTTCAATGCGTTTTTGCGGGGTGAAATTTTTGGGTTCTATACAAAGTAGGTTAGCGTTTGGATATAACGTTTTAAAAATATCGCGCCATTGACCAACAATATTATTTGGTACAACGTAAAGGTTTTTGTTTGATAAACCCATTCGTTTAAGTTCCATACCCGCGGCTATCATAATATAGGTTTTACCGCTACCCACGTCGTGCGCGAGTAAGGTGTTATTTGAAAACAAAATTCGTGCAACAGCATTTTTTTGGTAATCAAAAAGCTGAACGCTTGGTGACATTGTGGGAAAATTTAAAAACGAGCCGTCGAAAACACGGCGACGAACACCGCCAAATTGACTTTCAAAAATTTCGACAAGCATTTCCTTACGGTTTTGGTCATTCCACACCCAACGCTGAAATTCTTTAATTAACTTTTGTTGCTTTTCAAGTGCGATAACCGTTTCGTTATGGTCAATAACACGCTTTACACCCGATTGTGTAGTATTGGAAAGCACCTCTTTTGTTACGGCAACCGCTTTCATATTAAGGGTTCTTTCCAAAATATAAAGCGCTTGAATTTTTTGTGTACCATAGGTGCTTGTTGATGCAACGTTGTTCCAATACCAGCTTTTTTGCGGTATTTCCCAAGTGCCTGTAATTTCATCGTGAGTGGTGCCCGAAAATTTGCGGTTAAGGTTTAAAATGTGTGTTACAAAATCATCAATAACGCTTACGGGCACCCAAGGCGAGCCAAGGGTTATATAAATTTCATTTTCCGATACCGATTCGGGTATAAGCTTATCAAGTGCTTTAACGTTATCCTCAAAATAACCTTTATAAGTTGTGTTTGCCGCTACCGCGGTTTTCCATTTTTTGATAAGGTTACCCGAAAGATATTCCTCCGACGTTTCCCAACCTTTATAAAAACATTCTTCCCATGTGTCGGGGTTTTGGTAAATCGAACCCTTTAAAGCACAAATTACGGTTTTATAATCTTCATTTGTGATAGAGGATATATATTCTATATCCACCCTGCCCAAATTACAAAGCGACATAATAAGCGCGTCGGAAATACTTTCGGCGTGAACACCCTCAACACGCGGGTCACCATCAAAAACATTTTCCCAATCAAGGGGTAATTCCATTGCGGTTACTTCTTCAACGTGTTTTTCGCGTTTTTGTTCTTCCTCTTGTTTTTTGCGTTTAGCTTCGATTTCTTCCAATTTTTTCTTTTCGGCTTTTTCCTTGGCGGCAAGCTTTCGCTTTTGTTCTGACAGGTCAGTTATAAGCTTTGACAAATCATCAGAGGTAATATTTTCTTCCTCAAAATCCGCATTATCTAATAAATCGGCAAAAATGCTTTTTTTAAGTATATCCAACACTTTTGAAAATCGGCTCTTACTCATATTAACGCTCCTGTTTTTTATTTTTATTTAAGTTTAACAAAGGCAATGTACTATATAAGGTACATCGCCTTTTAAAGATAATTTTTTACGCGCAAAAACCAAATTTTATTGTTTTTTCCCGACCTTTTTCAGGAATTTCAATATCATCGGCAACAATAGTCATAAGCTGTTCATCGGTTATTTTATCAATATCCATTTGCATTAATCGGTTTGCTTGCGCCATTTTTGCTTTTTCAATAACGTTTCGCGCATATCTGCCGTTACCAAAATCGCTATCGCTTCGCGCGGCTTCAAAAAGCTTTTCAAGCTTTATTATCGCATCGTCAGACAGTTGCAAATTTTTTTCATCGGCTATTAGCTTTGCAATATTACAAAGCTCGGCAGAGGAATAATCGGCAAAAGGAACGTGAAAAGCAATACGTGAACGAAGACCGGGGTTTTTGTTAAGAAAGCTTTCCATTTTATCGGGATAACCCGCAAAAATAACCACTGTATCCTTGCGGTTATTTTCCATTTCCTGCACTATTGTGTTAATTGCCTCATCACCGAAAAGCCCGTCGCGGTCATCTACAAGCGAATATGCCTCGTCTATAAAGAGCACGCCACCCTTTGCCCTTTTGAAAGCCGCCTTAACAAGCGGTGCGGTACTGCCGACGTATTTGCCAACCAAATCTGCCCTGCCCACTTCGTACATATCGCCATTTTCCAAAAGACCGTTTTCCTTCATAATATCGGCAAACAAGCGGGCAACGGTGGTTTTGGCGGTACCGGGGTTGCCTGTAAATACCATATGCATAGAGGGGCGTTCTTGCAGCATACCGCGGTCAGCAAATAATGCTTGCACCTTAAAATAGTTTAGAGCATTTTTCATAACGCTTTTAGCATTAGTAAGACCGATAAGCTTTTCAAGTTTATCGTAAGCCGTACCACGCGGTTTAGATTGCTTAACCAAATTTTTGGCGGTATTAACCGTTTTATATTGCGGATAAATTTCATTACGAAGCTTTTCGGAATACCACATATCAAAAACACGGTTAAGTTCGGTGGCAGTATAGCCCTTGCCGTTTTCAATTTTGTCGGTTAATTTTTTATTACATCTTACATTTTCATTTTTAGCTTTTAGCTTTAAATAATTTATTGCCGTTTCACCGAATGCCACGTTTTCATAAAGCTCTACAAAGGCGGTATTACTAAAATTAAGCATAAATTCATCTTTAATTTTGTTTGCGTTTTGAGGCAAGCAAATTATGGTTAACACCTTATTTTTGTACTTTGAAGCAATTTCACAAAGGGCAGAAATTACATCTGCGCTTCGCCTTGCAAAGCCGTTATCCTTTTCATCGGCATCAGTATAACGAATTACAAATGCACCGCCTTCGCTTGCGCGGTAAAGCGCCTCCAATGAAGCGCCGGGCAAAAAGCTTTCACTGTTGTAATCCACAAAGGTATAACGCTTATTAACTATTCTGCCGTTATTGTAAAGCGCCGAAAGTAACGCCTTATAAACCTTTTTGCGAATATTTCTATCGTCGGTAGTAAGAATGTAATGTACGGGATGACCCAACAACTTAGCTTTCACCCCACCGTTATATATTCTTTCAAGTTCGGGGGTTATTGTATCGGTAAAAAGGTATTCGTTTGCAATGTTTTTGCAGTCATCAACGGTTAAGCTTTCATCAATTATGCCCTCGCCAAAGTCGCAATCTATACGGCGGGCACTCATTTCTTCAATTTCAAACTTTTTAAGCAACGCTTCCTCAGTGCTGATGTAAAAGTTTCGCCTTGCGGTTGAAATAAGATTTTCAAACGCCGAAAAGGTTACCTCCTCCATTTTGTAGGAAATAATTGTAAAAGGAAGCTTTTTTATGTATTTTGAAAACTCGGTTTTAATTGCACTTTCTGTTTTGCCAATAGCGCCAAAGGTTACGCTATCATCAATATAAACCGTAAAAACCATACTTTTACCCAACGATTTTTGAAAAAGAGTTTCGCTTTTCTCAGCCAAAAAATCTGCCCTTGCTCTACCTTCTTGGCGGGTAATTTCCTTAATTTCTGACGCGTCGCGTTCAGCTTCAATTTTATAAAATACCATAATTTTTTACCTCCACATTTTTCTTTACAAGCTTATTATACAATCTTCAAAGCACCGAATTTGGTACATAAAAAAATAAGCGGAGTGAAATCACTCCGCTTATCTTTAAATTTGTTTTAATTATTTAAGTAGTTTTGAAAGCGCGTCGGCATAATTTTCGGGGCAAAAGCCACCCCTGGCAGACGGATGTCTTAAGCTATACGCATTCAGCTCCCTATTAAGAATAACGCTTGTATTTTTATGGTTGGTATTGGGCAAATAAACGCAATGACCGATATAATCCTTTTGCCGACCAACCATTATAGCATCATTATTAGCGTTGGGCTTGTCCTCTTCCTTTAGGGTCAAAGACGGCAAATTATCAAAAACCTTCCTGCTAAAACAAACAATAACGTCTATATTATTATCATTTACAAATTCAAATAAATCGTCGTTCATTTTTTGGCGATTGGTTATACCATTATCATCTTTTTGCGCAAGATATTCCCCTGTCGCGCCATCCTTAATACCGCAAAGCACGTCAATATAATTGCCAAAATAAAAATTTTCCCAAAAAGCGTTTTTTTCGTCTTCGGTTTCCATTGGAAAGCCGAAAGCATTACCAATTTTTTGAAAGAAATGTAACGATTTTTTTGTATTGGTTATATCTTCAATATGCTCGCGTACCACACACTTAGTATCATAGGTGGCAGGTTTAAATTTCTCGCTGTTTTTATCATCAGTTTTACTTATATGATGCGATTCACCTAAAATTAATATTCTCTTATTTCGGTTTTCGGCATTACTACCGACAAATACGCCCTTGTGCATAATTTTTTCTCCAATTATTAAATATTATTTATACTTTTCCCCTGCTAATTTAATATTTTCCTTTATCTTTTCACGAAGCGATAAAGGTTTGGTTATTTCTACACAATTTATATACTGCATTGCCCAATGCTCCATTGCCTTTGGACTTGCTTTAAGTGAAACAATAATGCGTTCATCATCAAGGTCTGAAACCTTAATATTTTTACCAAACCAATCAACAATTTGGTCAATAATACTTTTAAGCGCGATAAATTCAATGGTTTCAACTTTATCGGTATACATATAAGGCAAGGCGGTAGCAATTTCTTTATAATTAATACCGCTTTTATAATCCTGTAAAACGGTAATCGGCTCGGCGGGTTTATCGGTAATTGTCATATTGGTAATATGGTCAAGGCGATAATAGGTTAAATTATCCCAAAAGCCGTTTTTTGCCATTAAATAATAGCGCTGATTATGTAATATTAACTGATATGGGCTTACGTAATGGGTAGCCGCGCGGCGAAGCTTTAAATCGGTACCGTATTTATTAAAATCAAAGCGTAATTGCTTGTTATTTTCAATGGCGGTGTCGATAAGCTCGATATTATAAAAAAGCGCTTGATTATCGGTTTTTGACCATTCGTTAACCGAATAAACGTTTCTTATATGCGAACGAAAATACTTATTTGCCATACCGCAAAGCTTTTCAATTAAATCCTTTGAATGTTTAGCTGTGATATATCTGCTTGAAAGCACACCGTCAATAAGCATACGAAGCTCGCTATCTTCAAATTCGCGTTCATCAAGATAACAACCGCGTTTTGTCACCTCAACTTCAAAACCCGCTTCTATAAGCAAGGATATATTACGACTAACTGCTTTTCTTTCAAGCGTAATGCCGTAATCCTTATCTAAATAATCAATAATATCCTCCTGCAAAAGGGGGTGGTTATAATCGCTGTGCTTTTTAAGTATTTCTAAAATTCTTATAAGCGCTAATTTTTTTGGTTCTAAGCTTGGCATAAACAAAACCTCCGCTAAATGATATATATTCATTATATCACCCGCATTATTATATTACAACCCTTAATGCACCAAATTCGGTACATTATATGAAAATCACCCCACAGCTACTATAACAAAAGCTATGAGATGATTTGTTTTTATTTAATTTATTCAGTTTTTGAAAAACGCCACTGCAACTGCGCCCGGTCCTGCATGTGTACCGATAACACTACCCATAACTGTATAGCGAACCTCGTTGATATTGCCCTCCCAAATATGGCGACTGTCTTCAATATATTTAAGTAAAAGCGCATTAGAAATACCCGTATAACCAAGAAGCACAGGTTTATTAAAATTAATTCCGCCCGCTTTGCCGATTTCCTCAACAAGTAAGTTGTTCCCCATTTTTGAGCCGCGCGCCTTTCCAAGCATATTAATTTCACCGCTAATAACCGAAAGCACCGGCTTTATATTTAATACTCCCCCTGCGAAAGCTACCGCCTTAGAAATGCGACCGCCCTTTTTGAGATATTCGAGTGTGTCCACCAACGCAACAATTACAATTTTTTTCTTTTCACTCTCAAGTGCATTTACAATTTCTTCGGCGGTTTTTCCTTCATCAATAAGCTTAAATGCTAACTCCACCAAAATTGCCGCGCCTATTGCCGCACTTTCACTATCGATTACGTAAATATTTTCATAATCCTCCGCAGCAATTTTTGCACTTTGATACGTGCCAGAAAGCTTTGAGGAAAGTGTAATAACCACCGCAGTTTCACCTGCTTTTTTTGCTTTTTCAAACTCAATCATAAAAGCATCGGGAGTAGCTTGACTGGTTGTGGGAAGCTCATCACTTTCTATAAGCTTTTCATAAAAGGTTTTATGATCAATGGTAACACCGTCAATAAATTCCTTTTCACCAAAGCGAACGGTAAGCGGTACTGTATGTACACGCTTCTTGATATCAGGCAACAAATCGGCTGTAGAATCTACAATAATTCTTGTTTTCATATATATATTTCTCCTTATAACGATTTCATTATTATTTATACCTGTTGAAATTTCAACAAGTATAAGATAGCACAAAGTTGTTGAAATGTCAACAAGATTGTGGTGTCTCGGTTTTTAAACTGTAGTATTTGACAAATCAATTAAAATGGACTAATATAATTTAGGAGATGATTTTATGAGATTTTTGAAAAACAAAAAAATAATAATAACTCTTTCGGTTATATTGGCAGTATTAATTGCTTCATTTTCGGCGTTTGGTATTTACGCTGGCGACTATTACCATGCCGACACAAAAGCTATTACCGAATTTGCAGAAGTGTGGGCAATAAAACCCGAAAAGCTTTCAAAAAACGTTTTGGTATATAAACCCGAAGAACCGATTGCGGGCTTTATCTTTTACCCTGGTGGCAAGGTTGAGCATACCGCGTATGAACCCTTAATGCAAGCCCTTGCCGACCGTAATATTATGTGCGTGCTTATTAAAATGCCTTTCAACCTTGCGGTGCTTGATATTAACGCCGCAAACGGTATTAAAGAAAAATTTCCAAAAATTAAGGATTGGTACATAGGCGGTCATTCGCTTGGTGGGTCTATGGCGGCAAGCTATATTGCAAAAAATGATTGGCTCAAAGGTCTTGTGCTTTTGGGTGCATATTCTACAACAGATTTAAGCGATAAAGATATATACGCGCTTTCGCTTTTCGGCAACAACGATAAAATTATGAATTTCGAAAAGTATGAAAAATATAAAAAGAATATGCCGGATAATTTTATGCAGGTAGAGCTTCGTGGCGGTAATCACGCATATTTTGGTATGTATGGTGAGCAAGAGGGCGACGGCAAGGCAGAAATGACAAACGAAGAACAAATTTTACTTGCCGCAGAAGAAATTTTAAAATTTGTCAAGTTATCTCTTCAAGGGGCAAACCTATAAAAATTAAAACGCGATAGAAACCAATTCGTTTCCATCGCGTTTTTTATATTTTTCTTGCAACATTTTCAAGTGAATCACTAATAGTATTAAGACAACGGTAAAACTGCACGCGTTCCTCTTCAGTAAGACCAACGCTGATTTCTTCAAGCAGCTTTTCAATTTTATCCGCAATTTTTTTGCCTACGGCTTCACCTTTTTCGGTCAACATAATCGGACTTTTATAACGTTTTGCAAGCTTGGTTTCATAGGTTAAAAAGCCGTTTTTTTCAAGGTAATCAAGCGAACGGGATATGGTTGCCTTATCCTCTTCACAACGCTCACACAAATCGGTTGCGGTAAGTCCCTCAGTAGTATAAAGATAATACAAACAAGAAATATGTGCACTTCTTAAATTATATTCTGCCATTTCTTGATTTTTAATTTTACGAATATTACGGCTTATACGGTTAATAAGCACTGTAAAAGTTTCAAAGCGTTGCTTCAATGCAATTCCCCCTTGCAAAAACATAATACCACACACTTGTTGATAAGTCAACAAACTACCCAACAAAAAACACCGCAGAATTCAGGGATTCTACGGTGTAAATTTTTATTTTTCTTGTTTAGATGGGCAATTCATTCCGCAGGCGCCACAGTTACCGCCGCAACTACAACCGCCCTTGCCCGATTTTTTCTTTCTTATTTCGTTAACAATTATTGCAACAAAAATTATTGCAACAATGCTTCCAACAATTATCGTAGGCATTTTATTGCCCCCTTTACTTATTTTTTATTATTTTTATCACGACGGAATATCATATAAAGCATAAACACAAGCACTGCCGTTGCAGCAATAAGACCGATAATATCGGGTGTGCCCGCAAACAACATACCAAACTGATAAACCATAAGCGAAATTGCATAGGCGAACACGCACATATATACAATTGTTCCAAGTGACCAACGCCAGTTGTTCATTTCGCGCTTGATAGCACCCATTGCCGCAAAGCAAGGTGCACACAAAAGGTTAAAGAGCATAAAAGATATACCCGCTAAACCGCTACCGCCAAAGAATTCCT
>JAZQWD010000015.1:0-3660 GCA_045632165.1 Acutalibacteraceae bacterium
TTTTTAAGCGGTTTGTGTGCGGTGTTCAATTTCATAACCCCTTTCACTATGTTGCACTTGCAGTATAACACTTTGAAAAATAAATGCAAGTGTTTTTTGATAAATAACAAATAAATTGGAGGTTATCGGGCTAACGCCCAATTCGGAATTCGTAATGCGGAATTCGGAATTATTGTACAGACCACCGCCCGACAAACTACAATTTGAAAATGCGATAAAAAATACGGCAGAGCGGTTAAAGCTCTGCCGTAGATATGTTAAATTACATATTGGTTTCGATGTATTCAACCAATTCGCCGATTGTGCGAATGTTTTCGATTTCGCTATCGGGAATTTCAATATCAAACTCATCTTCAATAGACATTAAAATTTCAACAACGTCTAAGCTATCTGCGCCTAAATCGGTTGCGATGTTTGTGTCTGCTGAAAGTTCGTCTTCTGCTACGTCAAGTGTATCTGCTAATATTTGCTTAATTTTGTCGATTGTCATAAAATATGCCTCCTGAAAAATTTGTCGCGTTGACGACGTTACTAATACAAATATATTGGACAATGCGTAATTTGTCAATAGTTTTTTTATTTAATTTATATGTATAAAAATAGTTGCAAAATTATGTTTGATATTTTATAATGTATATGTTAAAATGAAAAAACTGTGTATATTTATACGAAAGGTGGGAATAGACGCCAAATTAGGCGCCTGTTTTATGGCTAAAGAAAAATTAGTAAAAGCGATTACTTCAATGGATGAGGACTTTGCAAAATGGTATACCGACGTTTGCATTAAAGCCGAGCTTATCGACTATGCCTCGGTTAAGGGTTGTATGATTATTCGCCCTTACGGTTATGCAATTTGGGAACTTATTCAAAGTCAGATGGATGCACGTTTTAAGGCAACAGGTCACGAAAACGTTTATATGCCTTTATTTATTCCTGAAAGCTTATTGCAAAAGGAAAAGGATCACGTTGAGGGCTTTGCTCCCGAAGTTGCTTGGGTTACCCACGGCGGTAGTGAAGAATTAGAAGAACGTCTTTGCGTTCGCCCTACCTCTGAAACCCTTTTCTGCGACCATTTTAAAAATATAGTTCACTCTTACCGTGACCTTCCTAAATTATATAACCAATGGTGTAGCGTTGTTCGTTGGGAAAAGACCACCCGTCCCTTCCTTCGTTCACGTGAGTTCTTATGGCAAGAAGGTCATACCCTTCACTCAACTGCTGAAGAAGCAAAGGCAGAAACCGAAAGAATGCATAAAATTTATGCCGACTTTGCTGAAGAAGTTTTGGCTATGCCTGTTGTAATGGGTAAGAAGACCGAAAAAGAACGCTTTGCGGGTGCTGAGGCAACATATACTATTGAAGCATTAATGCACGACGGCAAGGCGCTTCAAAGCGGTACCTCTCACTACTTTGGTGACGGCTTCTCTAAAGCGTTCGACGTTACCTTTACCGATAAAGAAAATAAAATGGTTCACCCCTTCCAAACTTCTTGGGGTACAACCACCCGTCTTATCGGTGCGGTTATTATGACCCACGGTGACGATAGCGGTCTTGTTTTACCTCCCGCAATCGCACCTATTCAGGTTGTTATTGTTCCTATCGCTTCTCATAAAGAGGGTGTGCTTGAAAAGTCAAACGAGGTTTGCGAAACCCTTAAAAAGGTTTGCCGCGTGAAGCTCGACGCAAGCGAACAATCACCCGGTTGGAAGTTTGCTGAATATGAAATGAAGGGCGTGCCTCTTCGTTTAGAACTTGGTCCTCGCGATATTGAAAATAACTGCTGTGTTATTGCTCGCCGTGATAACGGTGAAAAGGTTACTGTTTCGCTTGACGAATTAGAAACCAAGATTCCCGAATTATTAAAGGCAGTTCAAGACGGTCTTTATAATAAGGCGCTCGCTCACCGTGCAAGCGCAACCTTCGATGCTCACGACCTTGACGAAATGATTGATATCGCCAAGAACAAGGATGGCTTTATCCGTGCTATGTGGTGCGGCGACCGTGAATGCGAAGATAAATTAAAAGAATTAACAGGTGTAACCTCACGTTGTATTCCTTTTGAACAGGAAGAGTTGAGCGATAAGTGCGTATGCTGTGGCAAACCCGCAAAGCACATGCTCTATTGGGGCAAAGCGTATTAAAAACATTAAACCGACCTTTTGGGGTCGGTTTTGTTTTTTAGGTAATAGGTAAAAGGGAAGAGGTAAGAGGTAAGGTGTCGCTTTGCGACGGATGTAAATCATTATACAACCGCCTGACCAATTATAATTTGGTTATATATTTATAACCGTTTTGCCCTTCTTTTCGGCTAATGCCTTGAATTCTGCCGCACCGCCGACAACTCTAGTTACGTGCGTAATAACAACATCCGATTTCTCGAGCATTATCTTATTCCGTTCGACAATTCGGTATTTATAAGGTTTTGTATTTAATTCATCAAAATAAATCGTATCACTATAATCGTCATATTCTCTCTTTTTAGGAATATATGCAAGCGCAACGTAATAATTGATTGTATATATAGTTTTTAACTCCTTTAACGTTTCCCGTACAATATGGTCAAATGCACCGTTATCACCGACATAAAACATATTTATGTTATTTTTCTCTATTAAATTAACTAAAACCGCCTTTAATTTCGGTTTGATATTTTCAGACGTATCTCGATGACCGAAGAATGTACAAATCATAAATCCGCTCCTTATATGCCCAATATTAGAGCATTTTATATGACCATTATATCGAGCATAATAAAAATATGCAAGATGTTTTGGAGGTATATTATGATTGTATATACGCCTTTATGGGAAACGTTAAAGAAAAAAGGTATGTCTACCTATACCTTACGAGTAAAATTTAATATAAGCGGTAGCACGGTTCAACGGTTGCGTAGAAATATGTCAGTATCTACAAATACGTTAGATGATCTTTGCGAATTATTACAGTGTCCCATATCGGATATTGTTGAACACGTACCGAACGACAAATAGAATTGCACCCTACGGGGTGCTTTTTTTATTTCCTGCGGCAAGTTATGGGTTATGAATTTAGGTGTCGCTTTGCGACGGATATAAATTGGGGGTTATGGGTGGCTATATTGACATATTGCGTAGGGTCGCACCTGTGTGTGCGACCGTAAAAAACGGAACGACACATAGGTCGTTCCCTACGCGTGCCTTCAATTTAACCGCCCGATAAACTATAATTTGAACTTCCTAATACTTGCTATAAAATTTTTTTAAAATTATGCTTGACTTATGGCAAATTTTGTATTATACTTATAAATTACTAATGATGATGGGGGATTATGTCTCGTTGAAAAAATTATGATATTTTTTCATAAAATTTTAGCGGGTTTAATTTTCCACAATATGTACCATTATTAAGGCATTTGCGGCACTATATGTAGCCGTAAAATATATGGAGGAGTGATTGTAAACCTATGAATTCAACTTCAATGGTTAAACCCACCAAGCTGGGCAAAAACGAAAGAATGACTTTTTCAAAAATTAATGAAGTCATTGATATGCCTAACCTTATCGAAATTCAGAAGGATTCGTATAAGTGGTTCGTTGAAGAAGGTCTTAAGGAAGTTTTCCGTGATATGTCTGCTATTACTGACTATAGCGGCAATCTTGAGCTTACCTTTGTTGACTATCG
>JAZQWD010000016.1:0-12769 GCA_045632165.1 Acutalibacteraceae bacterium
ATTCAACCTCGTAAGTGCCGTGAATTTCTTTAGCGGCACCCGAAATAATACCTTCGGCAATATCCATCATATCGTGGAAATCAGCATAAGCTTGATAAAGCTCAACAGTTGTAAATTCGGGGTTGTGCTTGGGGTCCATACCTTCGTTACGGAAAATACGGCCGATTTCATAAACCCTGTCCATACCGCCAACGATAAGACGCTTTAAGGGCAATTCGGTAGCGATACGCATATACATAGGAATATTTAATGTATTATGATGTGTAATAAAGGGACGTGCAGCAGCGCCGCCAACTATAGTATTAAGTACGGGAGTTTCAACTTCAATATAGTTCATATTGTCGAGATAGCTTCTCATATACTTAATGAACTGTGAACGGATAACGAAATTACGCTTAACGTTTTCGTTCATAATAAGGTCAACGTAGCGCTGACGGAAACGAAGGTCGTTATTGGTAAGACCGTGGAATTTTTCAGGCAAAGGTAAAAGTGACTTTGACAAAAGCACAATACTTGTTGCGTGAACCGAAATTTCACCTGTTTGGGTTCTGAAAACAAAGCCCTCAACACCCATAATATCGCCAATATCCCACTTTTTGAAAGCGGCATAAACGTCTTCACCAACGTCATCACGTCTTACGTAAAGTTGAATTTTGCCGGTAGAATCGCTTAAACCAACAAAGCTTGCCTTACCCATAATTCTGCGCGCAACGATACGGCCTGCGATTTTAACAGTTTGACCTTCAAGAGAATCAAAGTTTTCTTTAATGTTTTTAGAATCGTTATTAAAATCAAACTTGGTAATTAAGAAAGGGTCGTTACCCGATGCCTTTAAATTAGCAAGCTTTTCACGGCGGATTTTAACAATTTCGTTAAAATCCTGTTCAGGTGCCTGATTTTGTTGCTTATTCTGTTCCATTTTTATCACTTCCTGAAAGGATTAAATTATTTTAAAATTTCTAAAATTTTGAATTTAAGTTCGCCTGCGGGAGCATCAACGATAACTTCATCGCCAATCTTTTTACCCAAAAGTGCTTTGCCTAAAGGTGAATCGTCGGAAATTTTGCCGTTCATAGGGTCAGCGTCGAGTGAACCAACAACACGGTATTCACATTCTTCGTCAAATTCCATATCAAGCGCTTTAACGGTAACGCCCAAAGAAACAGTCTTTGGCTTGCCGCGACCTTTAACTTCTTCAATAACTTCAACATTCTTAAGGATTGCTTCGATTTCGGCAATTCTTGCTTCGATTTTTGCCTGTTCGTTCTTTGCTTCGTCGTATTCGCTGTTTTCCGAAAGGTCACCGTAACCTCTTGCTACCTTGATTTTTTCCGCAATATCTGTACGACCTTGTGTCTTAAGAAATTCAAGCTCGTTTTCAAGCTTTAAAAGTCCGTCCTCGGTAATTTTAATAGTTTTCGCCATGTTAAAAATACCACCTTTGTGTTTAATCGGCATAAGCCGTCATATGAACCTATATTATATCTTTTTTTGCTCGTAAAGTCAAGTAAAATCGAACATTAACACACATTAAATTTTACAAAACGAATTATTTTATACATTATTTTCAAAAATAAGCAAAAAGGGTTAAAACTGACAAAAAGCAATCGTATTTTACACCGCCGTTTGACAAACTTTTTTAAAGACAAGACATATAATTAAATCGAATAAATTACGGCGGTGATAAAAATTGAAGGATATTGTAAAAATATCAAATCAGACAGTTAAACTATCAAGCAAGGATATTGCGTTTGCGGTGGTGCAACACACCCTGCTTGGACTTTGCGGTTTATTTGCCACCCGCGCGGTAGTAATGGACCGACTTTTACCCTTTGGCATTTCATTTTTGGCAGGTGCACCACTAAGCTATACCCCATCAGTCGCTATCGGTGTCTTTTTAGGGTACATATTCCCTATTGTAGGCAACAGCGGCTTTAAATATGCGGCTTGTCTTTTTGCGGTGCTTGGCATAAAATACCTGCTTGGCAGTTACAAAAAGATTTTAGAAAGCGACGGCTTTATTACCCTAATTGCGGGGTTGTGTTCGCTTATGACCTCTGCCGCAACCTTTAAAGGGCTTGGCGGAAGCTCGTTCGATATTATAACCGAAATGCTTTTAACCTCAGCCGGCGCATACTTTTTCTCACGTGGCTTTAAGGCGCTTTCAAAAAGTCAAGCAGGACTTAACCCACACGAGCTTGTTTCTGTTCTCGTTACAATAAATATTATTATAATGGGGCTTTTCGGTCTAAACGTAATGGGGGTTTCGGCGGGCAAAATTATAAGCGTGCTTACAATACTTATCGCCTCAAAATACGGCGGTGTAATTTCAGGTGCGGTAAGCGGTACTGTCGTTGCCTTTACCCTTTCTATCGGTGGGGTTGACGGTAATATCGGTGTTGCTGTTGCGCTTGCCGGTCTAATGTCTGGTGTATTTGCGGCGTTCGGAAAATATGCTCAAATTTTTATTGTTTTAGGACTTATTTTTATCGGTGCGGCTTCGACGGGCGACGGAATTTTAATTGCAATAACCGTTATTGAATGTGTATGCGGTTGCCTTATATTTTTATTCATACCGCGCAGCTTTAGCGTAATTTTAGGCAAAACCTTTTCGGCTTACCCAAAGGTTTACGCAAACAGCGGTGCAAAACGTGCCCTTACCTTAAAGCTTAATATGGCTTCAAATGCGCTTCGCGACGTTTCCGAAACGGTGGACAAGGTATCGCAAGAACTTTCAAAAATTAATTCACCCAATTTCAGTTCGGTTATAAATGCAATTGAACAGGATGCCTGCGCGGCTTGTAAATTGCGACTTCACTGTTGGGAGAAAAAGCGTGACGACACGGTTAACGCAATTTTAGAAATGACTAAAGCAGTAAAATCGGGTGAATTAAACCCCGAAGCTCACACTACAGAAGAATTTAAAGGCAGATGCCTACGCACTGCGCGTATGGGCAACGCGGTTTATAAATATTACACCGATTATACGTCAAAAATTTCAGCCGAAAACCGCATAGATGAGGTGCGTTCGGTAGTCTCTGACCAATTTGACGGAATTTCAAATATGTTAAGCGATTTAGCCGAGGACTTTATGGTACAAGAGCAGTTCGACAATTCCTCTGCCGAAAATGCGGCGGCGGCCTTAAAAAATATTGGCTTACGTGTTGACGAATGCTCTGGTCGGGTGGATAAATTCGGAAGAATGACACTTGAAATGCGGCTTAAAAAGACGACAGATACCATAGTGAACCGCGCACAGGTTATGCGGCTTTGCTCTATTGCCTGCGAGCGTGATTTTGACCCACCGACAGTTAGTGAGGTGGGCGGCGAAATTTATATGGTGATTAACGAAAAGGCGGAGATTACCGTAGATTTCGGTGCGGAACAATACTGCGCTAACGGTGGTAATTTATGCGGTGACGCTTATAAGTATTTTTACGACGGCAAAGGACATTTTATTATGATTTTAAGTGACGGTATGGGTACGGGCGGTCGCGCGGCGGTTGACGGTGCTATGGCATCGGGACTTATGGCGCGGCTTGTTAAAGCGGGCTTTGGTTATAACTGTTCGCTTAAAATTTTAAATTCTTCAATGTTGTTTAAATCGACCGATGAATCACTTGCTACCGTTGATATTGCAAGTATTGATTTATACACAGGCACGACCGAGCTATATAAGGCGGGTGCAGCACCCTCTATTTTACGGCGTAGTGGCAGAACAGGCAAAGCCGAAAGCACTTCCCTGCCTGCGGGCATTTTACGTGACGTTAGCTTTGATACCGCACTTATAAAATGCAAGGTTGGTGATATTGTTGTACTATTGTCAGACGGTGCAACAAGCGAGGGCTGTGATTGGATACGTGAGGAAATTGAATCATTTCGCGACGGAAAAGCACAAGATTTAGCCGAGCATTTGTGTATGTGCGCCCGCCGAAGAAGAACCGACAAACGCGAGGACGATATAACGGTGCTGTGCGCAATTTTAAATAAAGCGGTGTAACCCCCGAAGAAATTTGCTTTTTGTATCTCTTGCAAACATATTTTGTTTTTGATATAATATCCTCAAAAGGTTACAAAATTTTTCGAGGCGATAAAAATGTATAGCAAAATTAAAGTTATTGCAATGGATTTAGACGGTACACTTACACAACATAGAACCCCTATATCAAAAGAACACCGTGAAATTCTTACAGCGCTTTCTAAAAAATATAAGCTTTTAATGGTGGGCGCAGGTCAGGTAATGCGTATTTTTAACCAGTTAGAGCAGTTCCCTATTGATATTATCGGCAACTACGGTATGCAGTACGGCACTTATAACGCTAATACACAAAGCATTGACATTAAAAAAGATGAAATTATGCCGTGCGATAAGGAAAAGATTACTGAAATAATTAATTCTATGCGCGAAAAATACGGCTTTACCGAATACCGCGGTGAAACGGTAGAATTTCACCCGTCGGGCTGTATTACCTTCCCCATTTTAGGCACAAAAGCCATACAGGAAGAAAAGCTTGCCTTTGACCCTGACCGCAAAAAACGCCGTAAAATTTACGATGAGGTTGTAGAAGCATTTAGCGATTATTGTGTATTTGTAGGCGGTTCTTCATCGTTTGATATGGCGCCAAAGCCCTTTAACAAATATTACGCGTTAGACCTTTATTGCAAGGAAAACGGCTTCTCGCACGATGAGGTTATTTATATAGGTGATGATTATGGTCTTGGCGGTAATGATGAAGCGGTATATAAATCAGATTTTAATTATTTGACAATTGATAATTACCTTGACTTCCCAAAAGTTGTAAAACCATTGTTGTAAAAAAAAGCGTTAGAAACTAAATTTTAGTTTCTAACGCTTTTTGCTATTCAAATTGTGTTTCTATTTCCGGTGTTGTGGGTAATTCAACCTTAATTTCCTCACCCTCGTAAATAAGGCAGGCATCTATAAAATACGGGTTTTCGTAAGCTTTGCCGTCAATATCGGTATACGCTTTAACAAATGCCTTAACGTATTTTATACCGCAGTTTTCGTGCACGTTATAAGCAACGCTATCGCCAAAAACTGCATCCTTTACAAAATCGGTTGTAGTATATTCAACCAAAGCGTAATAATTGCCAAGTGAAGCATTATCACCCGCTTCTTTAATTCTCACCGCTTTACCCGCTTCATCAAATGCAAAAAAGCAAAGTGTAACCTTTGAAATTTGCTTTTCGCCTATATTTTTAAAGGTTGCTTTTATTGTATCGGGTGTGGCATCTTTATCCTCACCCGTCACAATATAATCAGCGGTCAAAACTTGTATGGGCAGATTTGAAAACTTATCTTTAAGTCCTACTTCATCTAAAACGGTTTTTTTAAGCTCGTTTTGGGTAAGCACCTTAAAGTTATCTTCTTGCTTTGTGTATGGTATCATCATACTTTTACTAAACTTTTTCGAAGCAAAAGCGCTTTTAAAGGTTTCGTAATACGGATTTTCCCAATTTTCGCCGTCTTTAGTTTTAAAACTTACAACAATTACCTTAAATGTTTCAATATTATGGTTAGGCGCAAGATTTATACCCATTCCCTTACCGTAATATCTACCGCTTTCAAGGTTTAAGCTTTTATATGCAACTTCTTTAATTTCATCACCGCTTTTGTCATCAACAGCTTTTATTTTTACGGGCTTACCGTCCTTATCCCAAGCAACAAAAGCCAACCTTAAATAAGTTATTGCTTTGTCAGTTCTGTTTTGAATTGTCGCGGTTAACATATCGGGATAAAAGCGCTTATCACCGCTATTACCCGTTTGTATAAAAAGCTCGCTGTCAACTACAACGGCAGGTTGCTTCGATAAAAGTTTATCAAATTCGTTGAGGTTAATTTTTTCTTGACTTTTTTTACAGCCAAAAAGCGAAAACGCAACTATCACAGCCATAAAAACTGCTATAATTTTCTTCATTTTAAAGTTCCTCATAATTTAAAGCTTTTATATACTTCGCCGTTTTCAAGGTTTTTCCACAAAAATTCGTTATTTTCGTAAATCATAAAGCTGTGGGGCGAATTTTCTTTAGGAATGGAAACCGAACCGCAGTTCATATATATTTTACCCTCAACCTCAACACTTTCGGGTACGTGGGTATGACCGCCAAGCAAAATATCGCCCTCGTTCATTGGGGGTAATTTATCCTTGCCGTAAATATGACCATGGCTTAAATAAAGTGTACGGTCACCAAATTCTATTGTGTTATAATCAGCCATTATGGGAAACTGTAACACCATTTGGTCAACCTCGGCATCACAGTTGCCGCGAACACACAAAAGCATATCCTTTAAAGGGTTAAGCATTGCTATAACCTCTTTAGGTGCATAGCCCTTTGGCAAATCGTTACGCGGGCCGTGGTATAATATATCACCCAAAAGCAAAACCTTATCGGGCTTTTCGTTTTCAATTTGTTTTAAAAGCAAATCACAAAAATATGCGCTGCCGTGTATATCTGAAGCAATTAAATATTTCATTCTTTTACTAACACCTTTTCTATTTTTCCAAAAATCATTTTATGATAATCTTTTTCACCATACCACTTAAGGGGTTCTTTGTCGATAAAGCAGTTTTCTTCCATTTCTTGAACGTACTGCTTTTTGCAAATAATGACTAGACGCGCCTCATCAAAATAAACGGTATTATCCGCAAAAACGGGGGTAAGACCCGTAAGTTCGGTTTTATTAACGTCCCTACCGCTCATTTTACCGCAAATTTTATGAATTTCTTTGTTTGAACCGTAAAAAGAAAGGGCATAATACTCACAGTTATCAACAAACTGCATTGTGTATCTTTGTGGGCGGATAACCGCTACCGCAGTGTCACTTCCCCACATTTCGCCCAAAAATCCCCAAGATGCGGTCATCATATTATAACCGCTTTTATCCCCTGCGGATATAAGCATCCATTCGTTACTGATTAAATCAATCAAATTACCTTTGATTTCTTTTGCACTAATTTCTTTAAACAAAATTATCACCCTCAATATAGATACATAAATTATACTACACCAAGTCAATTTTTGCAATATTTGACTTTGGCTATATAATATGATATTATGATTTTACAAATTTTAGGAGTGATTTTAAGTGAAAAACAACATACTTAAAAGCTTTGTGAAATGGCTTGTATCGCTAGTGATTATCGCCCTTTCATATTGGTTTTTACTTCCGCCTATTAACTGGCGAAGCAAAGAATTTTGGACATTTTTGGTTTGGTCGCTTGTTGTATGCGTAGTAATTAATGCCTTTACACAAGTTTTTGATTTTGTAAAAGCCAACCTTAACCAAAAAATTAAAGTAGATACCAAAACCCGTTTTAATTTAGGTGCGCTTGGTACACCTATAAAGGTTACAGGTATTTTTATTGGCGCTATTATTATTTTAAGCATAGTCGCCACTATTATAGGTGCGGAAATTTTTAACGCAAAGGCATATAACAACCTTATTAACATTTCTGACGGTGATTTCACAGAAGACGTTGCCGAAATTAATATGGACCAAATCCCCATTGTTGACCGTGATACCGCTTCGCGCCTTGGTCAAAGAAAACTTGGTGAAATGTCTGATTTAGTTTCGCAATTTGAAATTCAATCACTTTACACCCAAATCAACTACCACGGCAAGCCCGTACGCGTAACACCACTTCAATACGGCGATATTATTAAGTGGTTTAACAACCAAAAAGCAGGTATTCCCGCTTATATTACGGTTGATATGACCACACAGGAAACCACCCTTGTACGTTTGGAAAAAGGTATTAAATATTCAGAAAGTGAATACTTTATGCGTGACCTTAACCGCGCACTTCGTTTTGAATACCCAACCAAAATTTTTGGTGATATTTCATTTGAAATTGATGAAGACGGCACACCTTACTGGGTTGCATCTACCGTTGATTACAAAATAGGTATTTGGAACGGTCAGGATATAAACGGCGCTGTGCTTTTAAATGCCGTTACAGGTGAAAGCAAATACTATTCGCTTAAAGATATCCCCACTTGGGTAGACCAAGTATTCGAATCTGACTTAATAATTGAACAGCTTATTTATAACGGTAAATATCGTTCGGGCTTTTGGAATTCGGTATTCGGTCAGCGCGGTGTTTTACAACCGACCGACGGTTATAACTATCTTGCCATCGACGATGACGTTTATTTGTATACAGGTATGACCTCGGTTACAAGCGATGAATCAAACGTTGGCTTTACCCTTACAAACCTTCGCACTAAAGAAACAAAATTTTACGCTATACCGGGCGCGGAAGAATATTCAGCAATGTCCTCTGCCGAGGGTCAGGTACAACACCTTAACTACACCTCGACCTTCCCGCTTCTTTTAAACGTTTCTAACCGCCCAACCTACTTTGTTTCACTTAAAGACGCGGCAGGACTTGTTAAAATGTATGCCTTTGTTGACGTTAACCAATATCAAATAGTTGGTACGGGCAACAGCGTAGAAGCGGCGCAAAGCGATTATATTTCAAAGCTTAAAACCGAAAACGTATCCGATGATATTAAACCCGAAACCGCAGAGGGTGTAATTGAAAAAATTAGTTCGGCGGTAATTGACGGCAATACAATTTATTATATTAAGCTAGAAAATAACGATAAGATTTATACCGCTAAGGTAACAATATCTGACCGCTTGCCTTTAACCGAAAAGGGCGAAAGCGTGTCCCTTACACTAAACGGCTCAACCGTTACAAAAATTGAATATAAATAAATAGAAAAAAGCTACTGCAAAACCAACTTTGCAGTAGCTTTTATTGTTAAATTATAGTTTATTGCTGACCCGATTGAATAATAAATAAGAAAAAATAAAGAATTTTTTTAATTTGTTTTTGCTTAGTTGCCAAGTACTTTTTTCTTATACTGCGAGGGTGTCATATTCATATGTTTTTTATATAACCTAAAAAAATTAGAATAGTTTTGAAAGCCCACACGCATATAAGCATCTTCAATAGATGTGTTTGCACGTATTAGGTCATTAAAAGCCGAAAGCCGTCTGAATATTACATAATTCCATATAGTAACGCCAACCTGTTCCTTAAACATACGGGAAATATAAAATTTATCTATATAAAACTCCTTTGATATTTCTTCAAGACTGATATCGTGATTGAAATTTTGATTAATATAAGCAATAACCTTACTTATCAAATTGTTATCATTAATTTCAAAATTCTTTTCTGATAAGTTTTCAAAAATTATCGTTCTAAGTTTGGCCAAAATCTCAACTGTTTTACATACTGCTACAAGTTTATCAACTTTATTTGACTTTTTAACAAGTTCCAACAATTCTAAAAGCGCTACGTCAATCTTAGCTTCCTCAATTTGCGTTTTTGATATTTTGTTATCAAATCCATTTTTACGCCTATAAAACGGTTCGAAAAAATCCGTGCCTGCCGCCCCGAAATTTTGAAGCAGGTTACTGTTAAAATAAAGCACTAATCTTTCGTGATATTTTCCATCCTTAACAACACAGTGGTACAACTCCGACGGCTTTAAAAGTATAAGGTCGCCGTCTTGTATATCGTATTTTTTACCCTCTATTTTAATTTCACCGATACCCTTAATAAAATAAATAAAGGAAAGTTCCACATCGTAATGCAAATACTGTGTTGTTGACTTGCCTGCAAATTTTCCCATTGTATGATGCAATCTAAACCCCGAAATATCATCATATAACTCTTTTTCATAATTATCGTTCATTTTCTCACGCCTTATATATTTTATCAATATTGTACATATTTTTATCAATATTGTCAATTGTATATTTAATATTCACGCGTATAATATAGTGGATTTAAAATTTTACAAAGGATGGAAAAGAATGGTAGATAAGAAAAAAGCCCACAGTCTTGCGATACTTTTTACCGTAACGTATATGGCAAGCTACATAACCCGAATTAATTTTAGCGCAATTATTTCTGAAATAGAGGCGCACACACAAATTACTCGCACAATGCTTTCTATGGCGGTTACAGGCGGTTTTATCACCTACGGAATAGGACAAATCGTAAGCGGTATATGTGGCGATTATTTTTCTCCCAAAAAGCTAGTCTCAACCGGACTTACCGTTTCGGTGGCAATGAATCTTCTTATGATGGTAAGCTCTAATTCCTACGTAATGCTTGCGATATGGTGCGTAAACGGTTTTGCCCAAGCATTTATGTGGCCGCCTATTGTTAAAATTATGGTTGAAGTATTTTCAGAAGATTTTTATAAAAGAATGGCTGTAAGAATATCATGGGCTAGCTCCTACGGAACGATAATCATATATTTCGTTGCACCAATTATTATAACCCTTTTAAATTGGCGCTTTGTATTCTTATTTTCAGCTATATGCGGTATTGCTACAATTTTTATATGGAATAAACACTGTATTGATATTAAAAATCCACGCCAAAAAATTAATCCGTTAGAGCAGAATTCGAAAAAAAGCGCAAATTATTTATTGCTTTCACCCGTTGTCATAGGTATTATGATTGCTATCATCCTGCAAGGAATGCTTAGAGATGGTGTTACCACCTGGATGCCAAGCTATATCGCAGATACATATCACTTGGGTACAGCGGTTTCGATACTCACAGGTGTTGTTCTTCCTTTATTCAGCATTATATGCACACAAATTTCTTCCAGACTTTACAGGAAAAAAATCAAGAATCCAGTAACCTGCTCGGTTGTAATGTTTTTAATAGGTACAGTAGTCGCAGTTATACTTTATTACTTTTCGGGAAGCAATGCAATAATATCAATAATATGTTCGGCAATATTAACCGGCGCAATGCATGGTGTATCTTCCATGCTTACCGCCATGGTACCGCCTTTTTTCAAAAAATACGGTAACGTTTCTACCGTAACGGGCGTTCTTAATGCCTGTGCTTATGTAGGAAGCGGTATTTCAACATTTGGAATTGCATTACTGTCTGAAAATTTCGGTTGGCACATCAATTTGCTTTTATGGTGTATCATCGCCGTTGTAGGAACGTTGTTATGCCTTTGCTGCATAAAACCGTGGAATAATAATTTCCAATAATTACTTCACAGTTCATACTTAGTCTTGTTCTTTCATCAATAATAAATTTCGTTGATTTTTCCACGCTAGCTTCCGGCTTTGTTTGTATATCCGTTATTACAATTCGCATAGTGCAATTTGAAGTTTAGCGATAAAATCGGCAGTTCCGTGTCCGTAAAATGCCTCGCGAATATTAGCACCAACACTTGTACCACTACAAAATAAAAAGAGCAAGGCAAAGCCTTGCAAAAATACTTATTACCTCTTACTTTTTACTTATTACTTCCCAAAGCCCCAAGGACATTTTTGAGGTAAGAGTGAAGAGGTAATAGGTAAGAAGTAAGCCCCAAGAACTTATCGTCCTTGGGGCTTTGGCAGTACGTCTCATTTTTGAACCAAACTCTATTTACAAAAATCATATTTGTTTTTATTAGTACGCATTGACTTGATAACCGGTCGGAAAATAATAGTAATAGCAACAATAACAAACACAAAAATAAAAATGATACTTATAATTGCATTTAAGAGCTGGGTTGAATTCACATCATAAATAACATTCTCAGTACCGGAAACATCTTTAACAACTATTTGTGAATACGAAGTAGCAATCCAGCTGAGTATACCCATATCATTCCTTATAATATACGTAGTATCACCAATGGTTCTTTCCGTAGCATGAAAAAAATGATTAACATAAGAATTATTTTCAATTGAATTTGTGACTTCAAGAACATCTGATATTTCTCCGTTTGGAGAAACCGAAATAACCACATCACTGCGAACAAAATAAATATTCAGATTGTCATTATCCCATTCAACACCAAAATCACCGCTGCAATTAAACATATAACCATATTGAAAATCGCCGTTATTCGAATAGACACAAATTACTTTGCTGTCAGATGATTTTTGACCAGCAGCAATCATTTGTTTTTCATTAACATCAAAACACACAACTGAACTTTTTTGGGGTTCAGATTCAATCAGACGCAATTCTATATTTTCAACAAAACAAATTTGATCTTCTTCAGGCAAATCTCTTGTCAAGAAACCGGTGTTTATAGCATTTGCCGCTATCGGATTGCAAATTAACACAAATATGAATATAGGAATTAACAAAATTTTTCTTTTAATTTTCATATTATCACCACGACAATCAGTATAGCATAAATTTGCATCGAACGCAACAATCAATGCAGAGCATTGTATATACCATTGCTTTCGCAATGGTTAAAAAAATCCAAGCCCCAAAAGGGACTTGGTTTTTTTGGAGGCACCACCCAGATTTGAACTGGGGCGTAAAGGTTTTGCAGACCTCTGCCTTACCACTTGGCTATGGTGCCTTATTTAATTTATAAAAGAAGGGTGCTTGTATAAGCACCCTTTGGAGCGGATTACGAGGCTCGAACTCGCTACCTCCACCTTGGCAAGGTGGCGCTCTACCAGATGAGCTAAATCCGCATAGTTAATGGTGCCTCCGGTCGGAATCGAACCAACGACACGGGGATTTTCAGTCCCCTGCTCTACCGACTGAGCTACAGAGGCAAATGTGGCGACCTGGATGGGGCTCGAACCCACGACCTCTAGCGTGACAGGCTAGCGTTCTAACCAACTGAACTACCAGGCCACATGGTGGGAACAACAGGGCTCGAACCTGTGACCCTCTGCTTGTAAGGCAGATGCTCTCCCAGCTGAGCTATGCTCCCACGATGACCGCGCTGGCTTGCCAAT
>JAZQWD010000017.1:0-7192 GCA_045632165.1 Acutalibacteraceae bacterium
GGGAACAATTCTTTATTCCAGGAATATCCTGTCCAACCATTCCAGCATAACGGATGATCAATCATACTTTCTTTCGGCGTTTCAACCGTATGCCAATCCATATCTATAACTGCAACCGAAAAAGGAATATTTTCCTCTTTAAATTTATCCATTAAGCCACAGTATTCTTCTTGGGTGTAGCGATAATATCTGCTCCACCAGTTACCAAAAGCATAATCGGGCAGCATAGGCGGTTGACCCGTTAAACGGTAAAAGTCCTTAATACAGTCAAGATAATCGTGTCCATATCCAAAAAAGTAAACGTCAATTACATTATCGTTTCTTTTTTCAAACCAACCGTTTTCAGACAAAAGACAGCTTTCACTATCATCTACAATGGTATACCCACTTCTTGAACAAACGCCGTCTTCAAGCTCGGTTTCGCCGTTTATTTTATCCAAAGTGCAGGCTGTACCCTTAAGCTGTTCGGGTGTAGTTCCCCACTTCCACTGGTTACCGTATTTTTTAAGTTCAATGGAAATGTTTTTTTCGTTAAAAGAATTATCGGGAAGGTATTTAAGCTTCAAATAATCGGTTTCAATTGTTAAATATTCATTCCTTAAAACCGAAAATTCAGTTTTAGGAAAATTGCGATTAAACGCAAATTGAGAAGCCTTATCCGTAAACTCACCCGATAAAGCATATTCAAGCCTTATAAGTCTATCGGTTAAAACCGTAAACCTGGCATTTTGGCAAACAACAATGTTTTCTTTATTTGCATTACCATTTGTTTGCCATTTAAAACGATTATATTCCATAAACAACTCCCCAACTAAAACATATATGTCTTATTGCTTAATAAAGAATTTGTTAATTTTAACGCTTTCAGGAAATTCCATCTTAAAAGCATGATATTTCCCGCTTAACTTAAACTGGCGGATATATTTGCCTGTATCGCTTCCGCTGACAGAAAGTGAAATAATATGATGTCCACCAACTGACAAATTAACAGGATACTGCGCGAGAGAATTGGCCAAGCATTCGGTCTCGAATACAAAAACACATTTTTTATCGGGGTCAAAGTCTAATTCATAGCTTTCGCCCGATACTATATTCTCTACAACAGCAATTGTTTCAAGCTTTGATTCATCAACAATTGCAAATTCAGGCTTTTTGCAACCGCCAAGCACAAACTTTTTAAAGGTTGGCGATTTAAGAATATAATTAAGTAAGTTTTCTGCACAGTATTGAAGGTCACCTCTTGTAACGTAACCCTCTTCTATACCTGTAAATATGTTATGTGGCTTTTCTTCTACCGAGCCCCAAACCATATAAATATCGTTATGAGCTCGCACCATAGCCTTTAAATTATCCTTTGTGCCTTCTTTACCCTTACAGTTACACAATGCCCACCAGTCAGTCATAACAAAACCCTTATAACCCCATTCGTTTCGAAGTACGGTTGTTGTAAGGTCATAGTTAGAGGCACTCCAATAGCCGTTTATCGGATTATACGATGTCATAATAGCGGTTGCATTGCCTTCTTTAACGGCTATTTCGTAACCTTTAAGGTAAATTTCTCTGAGTGCTCTTTCGGATACCACCGCATTAACTGAAGTTCTTGCAAATTCCTGATTATTACAGCTAAAATGCTTAATGGTTGTTGTGCAACCGGATTTT
The DNA here is from genome assembly GCA_045632165.1 of Acutalibacteraceae bacterium. GTDB lineage: Bacteria > Bacillota > Clostridia > Oscillospirales > Acutalibacteraceae > UBA737. The sequence goes on from JAZQWD010000017.1 coordinate 1,660, forward strand.
GCAACACCACGGCTTTGTGCTGCTGCAATTTTACCCGAAAGCAACGGGTCTTCCGAAAAATATTCAAAGTTTCGGCCGCAAAGCGGATGACGGTGAATATTCATACCGGGACCCAAAAGCGCATCAATGTTATATGCAAAAAGTTCTATTCCTTCAAGCTCAAAAATTTGCTCGGCAAGGTCATCATCAAAGCTTGAAGCAAAAACATAGCCGTTAGGTAGTGAAGTGCTCTTTAAATCCCCACCAATTCTTATGCCTGAAGGTCCATCAGTAACACAGCAAACCGGAATGCCTAAATCAAGCAACGAATCAGTTACACCACCAAAAGCACCGCCTGTGCCAACAGTAACTTTAGGACTATTCATACCTTCGCCGTTTACAATTGCCGCCAAATCATTATCACTCATTTGAGCAATAAATTCTTCCATCGTATTCTTGCCGTCGGCAACATCAATTAGTTTAATTCCCTTATCGCCTGTAAATGCAATTTCCTTTGGTCTGCGGTCATTTATTCTTTCATCGAGGTCAAATTTTCTAAGGGGTGCAATTTCTTTAATTAACACCCTATTGCCGTTAGAATCTAAAGTTGCAGTAAAACGCTTAAATTCTTTTTCGGGTGGCATAACCTGTTCCAATTTTTGTGTGACAACGGTTTGTTCAAGATTATACGTAAACACACATTCACTGCTTCTTACATCAGTACCACAATAAATATTATAATTACCCGCTTCTAAAACATAGCAAAATTCATTGCCGGTAACGCCGCTGTCATCGTATGAAGCCATTTGCTTAACATCAAAAATGATTTCTAAGACTTCAGCCTCATTCGGTTTTAACTCTTTTGTCTTTTTATATGCAACAAGTTGTTTTGCAGGTGTGCCAAGCGTTCCGCAAGGCGCACCAAAATAAACCTGTACTACCTCGCGGGAAGCAAAGCCGCCAACGTTCGTTACCTTTGCGGTAACAGTGATTTTGCCGTTTACTTCTTTTACGGAATAGTCGGTTTCAAACTGAGTATATGTAAGACCAAAACCAAAAGGATAACGAACCTTATCCTTCGCAAAGGTTTCAAAATATCTATAGCCTACGTAAATGTCTTCTTCGTACACACTTTCGTTTGGGTCGCCAAAATTTTGGAAATAAGGATAATCGTCTGCCTTTTTGGTTTGTGTGTCGGGAAGCTTACCGCAAGGGCTGATTTTACCGCTTAGCATATCAGCAAGGGCGTTTGCGCCCTCCTGACCGCCCTGCCACACGTAAAGCAAGGCCGACACATTATATTTATCCATAAAAGATAAATCAACTATGTTACCTACATTAAGAATTACAACAGTTTCTTTAAAATTAGTTGTAACCTTTTCTATCATTTCGGTTTCTTCCTGTGATAGAAGATAACTGCCGTCAGTATTAGAATTATCCCTGTCTTCACCGGCAGTTCTGCCAATTATAATAACAGCAACGTCGTTGCGATCGGCTGTGGATTTTACAAGCTCATCACTTAAGGGCATTTCCTTTTGAGACCATGGCTCAGTTGCCCAGCCGTGACCGTTATCAAAAGGATTTTCGTTAATCCAGTCGGCATAAACCTGCGCCAGTTCTTCATCTATACTAAAAACACCGTTTTCACGGAAAGAATCTAAAATACAAGGTGCTTTTACCACCCTTACAAGTCCGCCCGAGCCTGTACCGCTTTTAATATAAGTCTCCTGTGTTCTACCGAAAAGAGCAACCCTTGTACCATTAGTGAAAGGCAAAACACCGTTGTTTTTAAGCATTACACTACCTTCAGCCGCAAGTTTTCTGCAAAGAGGTATTAGTTCCTTAACGGGGCCGGGCTCTGTTTTCCAAAGCTTTTTGCCCTGTATTTCAATATTTTTATCTATTAGCATATTATCACCGTTTTGTAGATTTAAATAACCTTATAAATAGCTATTTCGTATGGTTTGTACACCGAACTGTTATTATTTCTGCATTTAGAATTGGAAAGCAACAGTTCTAAATTGCTGTACGGAATTTCAATATTGCTTTCTTCCTCAAAATTACAGCAAATTACAATTTTTTCGCCCTCATATTCACGCTCAATAATAGAGTATTTATCCTCTTCCCCATTTAAAGCCTTTACCGAGCCCAAAATAATTGCATTACTTTCCTTGCGTATTTTAAGTAGTGACTTATAAAAATTAAATACTGATTTATCGCTGTTGCGGTCAGTCTCAAGATTAACCGTTTTATAATGGCTGTTAGGAGATATCCACGGCTCCACTTCCGAAAAACCGCAATATTTGCTGCTGTCCCAAGCTATAGGATGTCGGGCGTTATCTCGGCTACCGAAATTCAAGCGTCTTAGCACTTCTTCCTCTCCAAGCTCAGCCTTATTAAGCTCGTAATAGTTAAATGACTCGTAGTCCCTGAAATCATCCAAAGTTTCACTGTGGGGAGAAAGTGTGCCGAATTCCTGTCCCTGATATATAAAGGGTATTCCCCTAAGTGTGTAAAGCATTGCTGCCACACAAGTTGCAATTTCATAACGGTATTTTAAAACGTCGCCCGCGCGTGAAATAAAGGGGGCTTGATCGTGATTATCGGTAAATAGTGTATAAAGCAGATCATTTTCGCAAGTAAATGCTTGCCACTGAAGCAAAACATCACGAAGCACGGTAAGGCTTTGCGGCTGAGGAACGTATTTGCTTTCTCTACCAAAGCGAATATGTTCAAACTGAAACATGGTTGAAAGCTCGTTGCGTTCCTCCTTGGTAAGATTCAAGAAGGAATTTGCGTTCCATACCCAACATTCACCAACCGTGAAAAGATGCTTCGATTCGGGTCTACCAAAAAGACCGTTTATGTATTCGTGAATATATGGACCCATTGACATAATACCATTCTTGAAATCCTTAGAAATTTCGTGAATTACGTCACATCTAAAACCATCGACACCAAGAGCGCTCCAAAAATCAACTACCTCATTAACACCCTCACGAACCTTGGGATTTGTCCAGTTAAGGTCGGGCATTGTTGCATCATAATGATGGAAATAGTACTGTCCACGTTCCTCACAATATTCCCACGAGTTGCCACCAGAAATGGTTTTCCAGTCATTTTGCGGCTCATCAAACCAATAGTAATAATCACTATAAGGATTGTCCTTGCTTTTTTTGGATTCTTTAAACCACTTATGCTCAGCAGAGGTATGATTGGGCACCAAATCCATAATAATCTTGATACCGCGTGAATGTGCTTCAGTTATAAGATTTTTCATATCATCCATAGTACCGAAATCATCCATAATATCAAAATAATCCGAAATATCATAGCCGTTATCAACATTAGGACTTTTATAACACGGGCAAATCCAAATAGCATTCACACCCAGCTCGCATAAATAGTCAAGCTTTTCGATAATACCGCAAAGGTCACCTATGCCGTCACCGTTTGTATCCTTAAAGCTGCGGGGATATATTTGATAAACCACCCAACTTAAAAAACCTTTATATTTTTCACTTAACATAGTGCACCACACCTTTTTTATATACCTGAATAGGCAGCTGATATAAACCAACATTTATATATTGACTTATATTAACCGCCTATTCTTACGGCTTTTACGCCGTAAGAATAGCAGTAAATATTTTTATATTTCGATTTTAATTTCCGACTTTAAGGGAAGCGTTGGGTTGGACCCTGCAAACAATTCAACAATACCATTTTCAAGCTCGTATTTTTCATTTGCCGACCAAACCTTTAATTCTTCATACCCTAAAGTAAATTCAACCGTTTTTTGCTCATTAGGCTCTAAAAATACCTTTTTAAAGCCCTTAAGTTCTCTATATCTTCGCCTTACGGAATTGCCCTTACCATGAATATAAAGCTGCACAACCTCGCTACCGCCTATGTTGGAATTATTCCTTAGCGTCACCTTAACCTTAAAGGTGTTTTTATCACTTTCGCAAACGCTCATTTCTAAATATTCAAATTCAGAATATGAAAGTCCATAGCCGAAGGGATATAAAATCCTCTGCTTAAAGTCGCAGTAGGCATTTGTATCATAGCCATTGGTTGGAGGAGGTAAAAAGCTATTGTAATATACGGGAAGCACTGCAGCAGAATATGGCAACGATACCGAAAGCTTGCCCGATGGGTTAACTCTTCCAATAAGCGCATCCGTTATAGCTAATGCACCCTGCGCACCGGGATACCATGCAACGATGATAGCGTCTGCAAAGGTTGCAAGTTCGGTTAATTCATATGGTCTGCCGCCAATAAGCACAGCAACAACCTGCTTGCCCTTTTCCTTTAGCTTTCTTATAAACTCAAGCTGATTACCGGGTAACTTTAAATCAGCTATATCATGGGCTTCACCGCAGTCAAGAAAGCCCGAAACGCTTGTTGCGGCACCGTTATTTTTATCAAAAACCGTTTTGCTGATTGCCGTTGATGAATTGCCACCAACAGTTACGACTGCAACGTCGCAGTTATCAGCAATGCTTAAGGCATTATCAAAATCGTCGGTTTTTCCTTCAAAATCCCAACCCTTTGTATAGATCACGCTATCAAAGGTTTCCTTGAAGACCGCATAAAGTGTTTCGCATTTTGCCAGGTTTTGAAAAGCAGTATAATCGCCAAGCATATAATAAATATTATCTGCATGCTCACCGAAAAGCGCCACCTTGTTATTGGCATTAAGCGGAAGGATATTATCGTTTTTCAGAAGTACAAGTGACTCGGTCGCCGCCTTATAAGAAAGCTTCTTTTGTAAGCCCGACTCAACATATCGGCAAACCTCGTACTCATCCTCGATATAAGGATTGTCAAAAAGGCCAAGCTCGAACTTTTTAATAAGAAGGCGAAGCACAGCCTCGTCAACGAGGCTTTCTTCCACAATTCCCTTTTCTACCGCTTCAATAAGGTTAAGGTACCAGCCACCGTCGGCAAGACTAACGTCTACCCCTGCTTTAAGCACGGCAGCACTTCCTGTAACCTTATCATATCCCATTTGGTTTATTGCTCTACCAACGCCAAAGCCGTCCGACAAAACAACACCATCAAAGCCAATTTCATTCCGCAAAACGTCGCGAAGCAGGAATTTATTCATATGACAGGGAATTCCGTCAATGGTATTGTAGGCTGCCATTATAATATCGGCCCCTGCATTTACGGCGCTTTGTACGGCGGGTAAATGAATGTCGTGCAGCTCACGCTGACCAATATTTACCTCAGCAGTATTTATACCGCCCATACAGTCGCCCGTTGCGCAGTAATGCTTACAGCACGCAAGCGCACCGCCCGACTTTATGCCCCGAACTCCGCTTTCAGCAAAGCGTGAGGCAAGATGTGGGTCTTCGGAAAAAAACTCCTCAACCCTGCCCCAACGTGGGTCGCGGGCCATATCAAGCATTGTGGTAAAGCCGATATGGTTGCCCGAAAGGCTAATTTCCTTACCGACAGACTGCATAACCTCACCGTAAAGTTCGGGATTAAAGGTACATCCCATACCAATACCCGTAGGAAACATTTCACTGTCGAGGGCTTGCAG
>JAZQWD010000018.1:0-25181 GCA_045632165.1 Acutalibacteraceae bacterium
CACAGTAACCGCCTTGAGCGGTGTCATACTTGAGAAGATTAGCAAGCATTGAGGGCTTTGTAAGGTCGTTGATAGCTACTACATCGTAACCTTCAGCGCCGAACATTTGACGGAATGCGAGACGACCGATACGGCCGAAACCATTAATTGCAACTTTAACCATTGGAATATACCTCCTAATATTTTTACTTTTATATTTTACATTATTTGCCCGATTATTTCAAGTGGTTTGTTTATTTTTTAACAATTTTTTTAATTTTTAGATATTTTGGCATAATAACAAAGTACCGAGGGGGCCATTATTTGATAGTTTTGCCAAATAGTTTCGAGAAATATCTATATAATCTGCGAATTTACACTTCAATTTCAATACTAAAACACGGAATTTTGCCTAGGCACTTGAAAAATCTCAAAAAAATTTACGTCGCCGAAGCGTTATTATTTTCTAAAAATAAACTACCAACTAATTTACAACTTTTAAATTATAATTTATTATGCTGTGTAAAAAATATTAAACAATTTAATTTTTTCATAAACATAAATAAAAACGTTATTATAAATCAAAAACTATATATTGCCTTACTGTTAACTCTTTCAAAAAATTCCGACTTTTTAAAAATTGAATATAACGACGGAATTATTATAAAAGGAAGCGGAAAAATAAAAAAATGTCAAAAGATAATTTATTATCTTAAAGGATATAGTTTTTTTGATTTAAAAACAGAAAAATTTTTAATTTATATTCCCTGTAAAACCACTGCTATTTCCCCCGCCCCAACCATTAGCCAATGGGAACTATTATTTGATAAATTTTCGGTGTTTAATTTGTTTTATAAAGAAAGATAAATTGGGGTTTATGGGTGAGATGGATTTACATTGAAATCACGCGTAGGGGCAGGCGTCCTCGACTGCCCGTTAAAATTCTACTGTGTTTGCGGACAGTCCGGGAGGCCTGTCCCTACAATGTGCAACCAATCCCACCTCCCCGATAAACTATAATTTGAATACACGAAAAAGGACGAACTATTTAAGTTCGTCCGTTTTAATTTTACGCTAAATCCTTTATAACCTGTTCGGCAACACGCATACCGTCAACCGCTGCAGACATAATACCGCCCGCATAGCCTGCGCCCTCACCGCAAGGATAAAGACCAACAAGCGATAACGAATGATAATTTTCATCCCTTAAAATACGTACGGGTGATGAGCTTCGGGTTTCAGGTGCGGTAAGTATTGCCGCCTCATCAGCAAAGCCATTAATTTTATTATCAAAAAGCGGTATTGCTTCTTTTAAGCTATCAGTAATAAACGCGGGGAAAATTTTTGTAAAATCGGCAAAAACAACATCGGGTTTTACAGTCGGCTTAACCTTCGTAATTTCTGCCTTTTTACCGTAAGCAAGATTACCCACCGTAGTTATCGGTACAGCGCCGTTTTTAATATTATAAGCGGCTTTTTCGATTTTTTGTTGTAAATAACATCCCGCCATAATATCGTCGCTTCCTAGGTCTTCGGGGTTGACGTTTACAAGTAAAGCCGAGTTTGCGTTTTCACCGTCACGACGGCTATAACTCATACCGTTTACAGCTATACCGCCTTCTTCGGAAGATGAGTTGATAACCTCACCGCCCGGGCACATACAAAAGGTGTAAACTCCCCTGCCACTACTAAGATGCACCGCCATTTTATAATCAGCCGCCGATAATGCAGGGTGATTATAAAATTTACCGTACAAAGCACGATTGATATCCTCTTGTCTATGCTCAATTCTGACACCCATAGAAAAGGGCTTTTGAATCATATCGACACCCATATCCTTTAAAAGTGAGAAAACGTCACGCGCCGAGTGACCCGTTGATAAAATAAGCTTATCGCAAGGTATTTCCCTACCGCCCGCCGTTACCGACACAATTTCACCGTTTTTAGTGTTGATTTTTTGAAGCTTTGTATTAAAGCAAACCTCGCCACCGAGTGCAATTATTTCACGACGGATATTTTTTACAACGTCTATTAAAACGTCAGTACCGATATGTGGCTTGGCCTCAATTAAAATTTTGTCCCCCGCACCAAAACTCGCAAAGGTTTTAAGTATCTCACGGCAACGCACGTCTTTTATGCCGGTATTAAGCTTGCCGTCCGAAAAAGTACCCGCACCACCTTCACCAAACTGAACGTTACTGTCAATTTTTAAAGGAGCACCGCTGAAAAATGCCTCTAAATCGGCTTTTCGTGTATCAGCATCACTACCGCGTTCAATAACAATCGGTTTAAGACCTGCACGTGCTAAAACAAGCGCCGCAAACATACCCGCAGGACCAAAGCCGACAACAACGGGGCGATATTTAACCTCGCCATTATAAACGGGATTTACGTATTCTTTTTCATTATAAATACTTGCGTTTTTGTTTTTTCGCAAAAGCGCTTGTTCGTTACCGGTTTCAACAAGCACCGTACAACAAAAATGCACATCATTTTTCTTTCTTGCATCGACCGACTTTTTATAAAGCTTTGCCGATTTTAAAGGAGTTTTCAAATACCCTTCCATCACCGATTTTAAATATTCAAATTCGGTTTCAAGGGGTAAATTAACGTTATTTATTATTAGCATTATTTATTCCTTAAAATATCATCACAGGCACAGAAAGAACTGCTCCATGCCCATTGTAAATTAAACCCGCCGCAATCACCGTCAATATCCAAAATCTCACCAACGGCATAAAAGCGGTCGTACTTTTTACTCATCATTGTTGTATTTACAAATTCATCGGTCGAAATACCGCCTGCAGTAACTTGAGAATTAACAAAGCCGGTCGTATCAAGCACCTTAAAATCAAACGATTTAATCATTTTGGCGACACGGTCAATAATTTTATCGTTTAACACTTCGGCTTTTTCAGAGAGCTTTAAGCCACACTGCTTTAAGATTACCTGACCGATACGTTTTTGAAGCATACCCGTAAAGAATTCTTCAAGCGTTCTTTGGCTCAAATTTTCTACCCTTGCTTTTATCTTTGCCTTTAAATCATTAAGTGAAATTTCAGGCATAATATCAAGGGACAAGGTCATAGAATTTTTAGTGCGGGACACTTCACGGGAAATTTGCATAACGGGTGGTCCCGAAAGACCGTAATCGCAAAAGAGCACCTCGCCAAAATCTTCCCTTATAACCTTTTCGCCCGATTTAAGCGATACTTTTGCATCAACCTTAATACCCTTTAATTGCTTTGTTATGTCGTTTTCGGTTTTAAGTTGAACGATAGCAGGGGTGGTTTCAACAGTTTTCAAGCCCGCTTTTTTAAGAAGTTCAAACATACTGCCGTCACTACCGCATTTATAACCGCCCGAATAAAGCCCTGTTGCAACAATAACAGTATCACATACAAAGCTAATTTTATCAGCCCAAACGCGGTACTGATTTTTAAGTATTTGTATATTCGTAACCTTGGTATCGGTATGAATTATAACACCGCTTTCTTCAGCCGCAAAGCGAAGACAGTCAACAACCGAACCCGCTTGTAAAGACGCGGGATACGCTTTATCACCTTCAAATACAAAAGGTACACCTATACCCTCAAAAAAATCAGCAGTAAAGCTTATGTCATATTTATTAAGGGCATATTCCGCGAAAGAAACGTTATTGCCGTGATAGCGGTTGAGATTTATGTTCTTATTAGTTATGTTGCATCTTCCGTTGCCTGTAACCGCTAACTTTTTACCAACGCGAGGTAACGCCTCTAAAATACGTATATTAAGCTTTGGATTTTGTTTTTTAAGATAAACAGCAGAAAGCAAACCGCCCGCTCCGCCGCCTATTACAATTATATCGGTAGTCATAAAATTTCACCTTTTAGTTTATAGTTTTTTACGCTGATTCTTCAATTTGTTTTTTAATAAACACAGAACGAACTGCATATAAGTACGGCAAAAAACACAAATTTACACCATAATTTGTCGATGCTAAGCACACTCTCAATAAATCATTCATTCCGGGCAGCTTTACAATTACAATGCCTAAAATAATAACTATCACATACCATAAGATAAGAGAAAAGCCCAAAAACACAGTTAGCCAAAACTTTTTGTGCATAAGATTATACGAAAAATCAATAGTTTCTTTAGCTGTACCTTCGTTTAACGCCAAATGATAAAAAGCAGCGTACAGTTTATATTCAAAATATATTTGAAAAGCAGTTATTAAAGCCGAAAAAAACAAAATCATTAAACCATAGTTGGAATATAACTCACTTTCAGCCAAACCGTCAAGAAATAAACTAATAAAGCCAAAAATTATTAACGGTAGATATATCAAAATAACCTTTATAAGTTTTGAAAAAGAAAATTCAAACTTTATAGGTATATTATTTAATGCCATCGCAGGCACTTTAAAAAGCAAATATTTTGCCATTGGTAAAAGAACACAATAAACAAAAAACAAAAGCAATACACAAAGCCAAAATTGCGGTGTTATCCAATTTTTTAAACTGTCATTATAAAAAATGAAATAACAGCAAGTACTGATAATACAGTTTGTCAAGATATGTAAAATTGTAGGAAATATAAAATATTTATAATTTTTAAAAAGAATTTTTCTTGCTTCTTTTTTAATTTCTCTAAACATTTAACATCACTTCCTTTATAACATATCAACATTTTAACATAAATTTAAAAATATTGCAATTAAAAACAAAACCCGACCTTTCGGTCGGGTGTAAATTAAAATTAAATCGCCATTGCGTATTCAAGTGGATATGATAAATCACTATAAAGAATATTAAAACCAAACTGAGATTCTTCATTTGGCAAGAAGAATGTTGTGCCAACGGCTTCTACCTTTTCGCCAAAGTGATAATCAATAATAACGTTTGTTACAACAGTATAGCTTCCGTCTTCATTCGCGGTAACCGATACGATGCTATGCTCGTAAAGATCATATCCGCGGGGGATAACGTAAAAACCACCGTCTTTTTCAGGCATACCTTCATTAATACCATCAAAATTATCATAAATTTTGCCGTACATATTAAATACGTAATCTTTAAGATATGCTTCTTCGATAAAGCCGTCGTTTGCAAGGTCTAAAAGAGCAAGTGCAGCTGCATTTAATAATGCTTCATCATCATAAAAATCTTCACCGTAAACAAAGCTGTGATTAAGCATATTTAAAAAGCGTTTTTCTAAAACCTTTGTCATATCAACCGCTACAGTTTCTTCTTTAACCTCAACCGATTTTAAAGGCGCAAAACTACAAAGCGACATTACCACAATACTGCAAATTAAAACCGCTGTGATAAGTTTTTTCATAATAAATTCTCCTTTCAAAATCGATATTACTATTATATATAAAAACCGTTAAAAATACCAAAAACAATTCAGTTACAAATGGTATCATTTTTGTAACCAAATTGGTTAATTTTTCTTATTTAATATTACAATTTGTAACTAAAAATTTATCGTTCTATAATTTTGTATAAAACTTTGCTTACTGTTTACTACAATATGCCCAAATTTATTGAAAATAAATAAAAACTTTTCACACTTTTTAAAAAAATTGGTTGTAATTGCTAAAAAGATGTGTTATAATTCCAGTATTACATTTAATTCCAAAAGGAGTGCATCAAATTGAAACAGTATTCTGAAACACAAATTCGCAACGTTGCCTTGCTCGGTCACGGCGGTTCGGGTAAAACTACCCTTGCCGACGCTATCCTTTTCTACGGAAAAGCAACCGAACGTATAGGTAAGATTAGCGACAGTACTACCGTTATGGACTTTGATGCGGAAGAAAAGAAACGTAAAACTTCGGTTTCTACCGCTGTTTACGCTTTAGAAATTAACGATAGCAAGCTTAACATTATTGACGCCCCCGGTCTTTTCGACTTTGCGGCAGGTGTTAGCGAAGCTTTAGCCGCCGCTGACAGCGCAATTATCGCAATTTCGGGTAAATCGGGTCTTACCGTTGGCGCAAAGCAATGCTTTGAAAAGGCACGCGCACTTAAAAAGAGCGTTGGCTTCTTCGTTGGTAAGCTTGATTCAAGTCACGCTCACTTCTACCGTGTATTGTCCGCATTAGCAGGTCAGTACGGTGCAGTTATCTGCCCCATCATTGTTCCTTATATTGAAGGCGAAGAGGTTAAATCCTACATAAACCTTATTGAAAATAAAGCTTACGGTTGTAACGGTCTTGAAATTAAAGAAATGCGTATGCCGGTTAGTGAAGAAATTGACAATATGCGCAGTATGCTACTTGAAGCAGTTGCTACAACCGATGAAGCATTAATGGAAAAATACTTTGGCGGCGAAGAATTTACCGTGGACGAAATTATAAACGGTCTTGCAATCGGTATTAAATCGGGCGATATTTGCCCCGTTTACAGTGGTGTTCAACAAAGTGGTAACGCTATTCCCTTAATGGTTGATAACGTTTTAAAGGTTATGCCTTCAGTTGCTGACTGCGCTTATACAAATGCTGACGGTGATGCTGTGGCATTTGACAAAAACGGTGAAACTGCTCTTACCGTATTCAAAACTATTGCCGACCCGTTTGTTGGTAAGCTTTCATACTTTAAGGTGATTTCGGGTGCAGTTAAAGGCGATACTAAGCTTATTAATAACCGCACAGGCGAAGAAGAACGCCTTTCAAAGATTATGTGGCTTAAGGGCGGCAAGCAAGAAGATGCTGACGTTATTACTGCCGGTGATATCGGCGCAGTTGCAAAGCTTGGCGACGTTTTAACCGGTGATACCCTTTCAGCTAAGGGCGCTATCGCTGCTAAGAAACCCGACTTCCCCAACCCCAACCTCACGGTTGCCGTTTATCCGAAGTCTAAGGGCGATGAAGAAAAGATTGCTTCTGCTTTGGCACGTATTACCGAAGAAGACCCCACAGTTAAGGTTTATAACGATAAAGAAACTCACGAACTTATTCTCTGCGCATTGGGCGAACAACATATCGACGTTGTTATTTCACGCTTAAAGGCAAAATTCGGTGCTGAGGTTGAACTCAAAGCTCCCAAGATTGCTTACCGCGAAACCATCCGCAAGGAAGTTAAGGTTCAAGGCCGTCATAAGAAGCAATCAGGCGGTCACGGCCAATTTGGTGACGTTTGGATTAAGTTTGAACCCTGTGAAGAGGAAGAACTTGTATTCCAAGAAGAAGTATTCGGTGGCGCTGTTCCCAAGAACTTCTTCCCCGCTGTTGAAAAGGGTCTTAAAGAATCCGCTATGAAGGGTGTACTTGCAGGATACCCAATGGTTGGCATTAAAGCTACACTTTACGATGGTTCTTATCACCCTGTTGACTCTTCTGAAATGGCATTCAAGATGGCTGCTTCTATCGCTTACAAAGACGGTATCCCGCAGGCATCACCCGTATTGCTCGAACCTATCGGCACCTTAAAGGTTCTCGTTCCCGATGAAATGCTCGGTGACGTTATCGGCGATATTAACAAGCGCCGCGGTCGTATTATCGGTATGAACCCTGCTGAAAACAAGCTGCAAGAAATCATCGGTGAGGTTCCCATGGCTGAAATGTCTGACTTTGCTACCGCAATGCGTTCAATCACTCAGGGTACCGCCACCTTCACTCTTGAACCTACAAGATACGAAGAAGTACCCGCAATGATAACCCAAAAGATTATCGATGCAAACAAATAATTAAATAGCAAAACCGCCAAGGATAAAACCTTGGCGGTAATTTTTTTACATATTATAAATCTAAAGTGATTGTCTTGTTGCTTATCGCATACGGACGGTACAAAACACCTGCCGCATCAAACATACGCTTTGATGCTCTTACACTGTCAGTATCAGCATATTTATCCTGCATATAAACAACCTCGGTTATACCCGACTGAATAATCGCCTTTGCGCACTCGTTACAAGGGAAAAGCGTAACGTAAACCGTACAACCGCGCAAATTACCGCGATCGCAATTTAAAATAGCATTAAATTCAGCGTGGCAAACGTATAAATATTTTGAATTAAATGGGTCTTCCTCTCTACCCCAAGGGAAATCATCATCATTACAGTTACGGGGCATACCGTTATAACCCATTGACATTATGCGCTTATCCTGATTAACAATACAAGCACCCACCTGTGTTGAAGGGTCTTTACTACGCATTGCCGCCAAACTGGCAATACCCATAAAATATTCGTCCCAGCTTAAATAATCTTCACGTTTCATAATTATCACCTACTGTAATAATACTATTAATTTTGTTTTTTTGCAACCCTATTTTTAAGAATATAAATTGAGCATATAACCATTATTAACGGGAATACCGCCGCGGCAAGAAAACCAATATTAAGGTTTGTATATTCGGCAACAAGACCAACAAGCCCCGGTCCTAAAGCGCAACCCGTATCACCGCACATTGCAAATGCGCTAAACATTACCGCACCACCTGTTTTAAAAGTACGCGCACCTGCCGAATATATACCCGGCCAAGAAATACTTACAGAAAAACCGCAAAGCGCACAAAAGACAAGCGAAAGCGGTGCAATATGACAAAGCGCCACCGTAACGTAGCAAATAAAGCTAAGGATATTAAGCCATATTAAAAGCCGTGTAAAAGAAACTTTTTTAGAAAATTTTGCATATATTACACGACCGAGCGCCATAAACAATGCAAAAAGACAAGGTCCTACAATATCACCTATTACCTTCGATACCCCAAGTGCCTGTTCTACAAATAAAGACGCCCACTGTGACATTGCAATTTCACTTGCACCTGCACAAAACATCATTATCATATAAACAATAAATTTAGGGGTGTTTAAAAGCTCTATTAAGGTTGATTGTTTTTCTTCTTTATTTGGTTCAACAATCGGAACTTTTAAAAATGCCAACATATTAATAAAGGGCACAACCGCCCACACAAGCGGAATATAAGTCCAGTTTTCGCGCCCAAAAATAAACACCATAGCAGTGGTTAAAGGTACAACAACGGTTTGTCCCCAACAGTAAAAGGAGTGCAACACCGCCATATTGCCCGATTTATTGCCCGTAGGAAGCATTTCAATCATAGGGCTAAGAATTACCTCCATAAGCCCGCTACCCGTCGCATATATCATTATACAAATGATTATCGCAAGGTAGGTGTTACCCATAATTTTCGGCAAAACCGCCATAAGACAAAGCCCCATACAAGCAGTAAACTGGCATAAAAACGCAGCGCGTCTATAACCGATTTTATGTATTATTTTAGGTGTTATAAAATCAACAAACATTTGAACGGCAAAGTTAATAACAATCAGTCGACCAAGCTTTTCATAACCAAGACCGTAAACATCTTGAAAAACTATAAAAAGAATGGGTAAAAAGTTATTAACGATTGCCTGCACCACAAAACCTACGTAACCCGCAAGCTTCGTAGGTAAATATTTTCTTTCAATTTCAGTCATTCGTAATTTCCTTTACAAAGGGTACAATTTCATTTGGATGATTAATAAGAGTTTTAGCGCCGTTTTCGATCAGCTCTTCTCTTTTTCTAAAGCCCCAAAGCACACCCAATGGATAACAACCACTGTTAACTGCATTAGCGCAGTCCATACCGCTGTCACCTACAAAGATACACTCCTCGGGTAAAACATCCATTTCTTCAATAATTTTCAATGTAAGTGTTGGGTCGGGCTTTGTTGGATAGCCCTCACGCTTACCAGTTACCTTTGTGAAAATATCGCCAAAAAATTCTTTAACAATTATATTTGTCATATCATCGGCTTTATTTGAAACAACCGCCAACTTATAACCCATTTCATTAAGTTCGTTTACCGCTTCTATAATACCATCGTACGCTTTTGTATGAACAAGGTAATGACCACGATAATAGGTCATAAAACAGTCAAAAACTGCTTTAAAGGTATCGGGCGAAAGATTATCGGTAGAAATTGCCCTTTCAATAAGCTTTACCATACCGTCGCCCACAAGATATTTATAATCATCAACAGGGTAAGTATTAAACCCGTGTTGCTCTAACGCATAATTACAAGCCACCGCTAAATCACTGAGCGAATTAACAAGTGTACCGTCTAAATCAAAAATAACCGCTTTATACATAGTTTCACTTCCGTCTCAAGATACAAAAAACCCCTGAGTAAAAACCCAGGGTTTGTTTGTAAGAAATTTAATTAGATAGCTCTGGTAACCTTGCCTGAACGTAAGCAACGGGTGCAAACATTGATACGACGGGGAGAACCGTTAACGATTGCCTTTACCTTCTTAACGTTGGGCTTCCAAGTTCTGTTAGAACGTCTGTGTGAGTGAGAAACCTTAATACCGAAAGCAATTTCTTTATTGCAGATATCACATTTAGCCATGGTCTGCACCTCCTTCTTAAATAGCCGATAACTATTACCGACCGCATAGCAAATAATATATTAACATAAAATGACAAAAAAATCAAGTATTTTTTTTAGGAATTTAATGTTCATTTTTTTGAGGGCGTGTCATAAGGGATTTCACAACCTCATTTACGGGCTTTCCTTCATATAAAAGCGCGTAACATTCATTGATAATCGGCAATTCTACACCTTGCTTTTTAGCAAGCTCATAAGCCATTTCGGTTGCGTAATAACCCTCAACCGTACCCACTTCTTCAAGTGCGGTTTTAATGTCAATACCACTGCCAACCTTATAACCAAAACGATTATTACGACTATGGCGCGAAGTACAAGTAACAACCAAGTCGCCAATACCTGTAAGCCCCGCAAAGGTATATTCCGACGCACCCATACTTATGCCAAGACGTGCCATCTCAGCAATACCGCGTGTTATAAGCGCGGCTTTTGTATTATCACCAAAGCCCAAGCCGTCACAACAACCTGCCGCAATAGCAATAATGTTTTTAAGCGCACCACCAAGCTCTACGCCGATTAAATCGTTAGCAGTATAAACTCTAAGACAACCGCCCGACATAATTTCCTGTACGGTTTCTGCCGCCTTTTGAGATTTCGATGCTGCAACTATTGAGGTTGGAATATTTCTTGCAACCTCTTCCGCGTGTGAGGGACCTGAAAAAGCAACAATATCTACGTTGGGCAATTCTTCACTAATAACGTCGGTCAAGAATTTAAGCGTGCCTTTTTCAAAGCCCTTTGCCACGTTAACGATAATACCAATATCATTATAATCAGCAAGTTGCTTTGCAACACTTCTTACCGCAACCGAAGGGGTAGCAATTATTGTAAGGTCGTCACCCTCTACAACCGATAAATCAGTGGTAACTTTAATACCTGACGGTAAAACAACCCCGCGAAGTAATTTTTCATTACCGTGTTTTTCTAAAAGCTGGTCTGCTTCTTCCTTAAAAGGCGTCCATAAAGCAACGTTATGGCGATTATTATATGCGGAAATGGCTAATGCCATACCCCAGCCACCGCTGCCAAGCACTGTAATTTTAGCCATTTTTCTTGCTCCCAAACTTAATTTTTGATTCGGTACCGTTCAAAAGGCGCTTAATGTTTTCTCTATGTTTTCCAATAACCATTGCACCCATAACTACTGCAAGAAGCATCTGCGGTAAAACACTTGCCATATCATTATGGAAAATTATCGAAAGTATTACTACTATTGTCGCCGCTACAACAGAGCCGAGCGAAACGTAACGGGTAATTATAACAAGTGCAATAAACACAATTAAACCGATAATAATTGCGATTGGGCAACAAACTGCAAATATACCAACACTTGTTGCAACACCCTTGCCGCCTTTAAAACCGAAAAAGATAGGTACAATATGGCCGAGCATACAAGTCGCACCGCAAAGATACGCGCCGTAAATAGCATAAGACCATTCACTACCCGTTTCGGTGTGGATATAATCAAATATAGCATAACCCATATAAGATGCTGCAAAGCCCTTTAATGCATCACACACAAAGGTAAGTAAACCGGGAAGCATACCCGCATTACGCATAACGTTAGTTGCACCCGCATTACCGCTACCAAGCTCTCTTACGTCTTTTTTAAGAAAGCTTTTTGCAAAAATAACGGCAAAACTAATGCTACCGATAAGATAAGCCGCGATAACGGTAACCAAAGCGGTAATTACCATTACTTGTCGCCCCTTTCACGAATAACGAATCTAACAGGTGTACCCTCCAGACCAAAGGTTGAACGAATTTGATTTTCCAAATAACGCTGATACGAAAAATGGAACAATTCGGCATTGTTACAAAAGCATACGAATGTTGGCGGTTTTGTAGATGCCTGTGTCATATAAAAAATCTTAAGGCGCTTACCCTTATCTGACGGGGGCTGAACACGTGCGGTAGCATCCGCCAAAATATCGTTAAGCTTACCTGTTGAAATACGCATTGTGTTTTGTTCATTAACGTATTTAATAAGTTCGAAAAGGCGGTCAACCCTTTGCCCTGTTTTTGCCGAAATAAAGATAATCGGTGCGTAAGGCATAAATGAAAAATCTTTCATAAGCTGTTTGCGGAAAGAATCCATTGTTTTACCGTCTTTTTCAACTGCGTCCCACTTGTTAACGGCAATTATACAAGCTTTACCCTGTTCTAATGCAAGACCTGCTACTTTAGAATCCTGTTCGGTAAAGCCGTCACAACCGTCAATCATAATAACGCATACGTCAGCGCGTTCAATAGCCATTTTAGCACGAAGCACGCTATATTTTTCAATCTTATCTTCAACCTTACTCTTACGGCGAAGACCCGCGGTATCAATAAAGTTATATTTTACACCGTCGCGGTCAATTCTAAGGTCAATAGCATCACGGGTTGTGCCCGCAATGTTAGAAACAATAGACCTTTCTTCACCTGCGATTTGGTTAATGAGTGAGGACTTACCTGCATTCGGCTTACCAATAACCGCAACGTTTATAATATCCTCGTCTTCATCCTCGAACTCTTCGGGAGCAATGTGAGATATAACTGCGTCTAAAAGGTCGCCCGTACCGTGACCGTGTACCGAAGAAACGGCAATCGGGTCACCAAGACCTAAATTATAAAATTCGTAAAATTCCATCGGTGTTTCACCGATATTATCGCACTTGTTGACACACAAAACTACGGGCTTACCGCTTTTTTGAAGCATTGCCGCAACGTCCATATCCGCAGCAGTAACACCCGATTTTAAATCGGTAACGAAAATAATAACCGAAGCGGTTTCAATCGCCAAATTTGCCTGTGCACGCATACTTGCAAGAATAATATCGTCAGTTTTGGGTTCAATACCGCCCGTATCGACAAACATCATCTTTCTGCCAAGCCATTCACCGTCACCGTAAATACGGTCGCGGGTAACACCAGGTGTGTCGTCAACAATAGAAAGGCGCTTGCCTATAATTTTATTAAATAAGGTGGATTTACCAACGTTTGGACGGCCCACAACCGCAACTATAGGTTTTGCCATACTGCACCTCCTAAAATATTTTCTACCATATCATAACCGTCAACCGCCGCAACTGTAATTTTTACACCCAATTTTTCGGACAGTTCACTAACGGTTATACTATCTAAAAACATATCCTTTTCAGACCTTAACATTACGTCGGGGATTATAAGCTCATCACCCAAATCAATACCGCTTAACTGATTAATAATATCGGTTGCAGTAACTAATCCCGCCACCGTAATTAAAGGACCAAAAAAGTCGTTTTCAATTTTATATACACTACAATTTAGATTATCCCATTTTTTACACATTTTGTCAACAATTTGTGTAATTAATGGATAAGCTGCTTTACCTGTAACCAATGATATTTTGCGCGGATTTTCGAGTTTACAATCACAATCAGCTATTGCATCATCGGTTTCCTTTTCTAATAAGGACCACATACCTACACCGTTATCAAGCTGTAAAAAGTCACCGTAATAATCGGCTTTTGGCATTTCTCGCTGAGATAAAAGATAAAACTCATCACTTGCATAAACCCTGCGGCTACCGTATTTTTCAATACACTTTTCGCCAAAGCGGTTGATAATATCAATAGTTTCTCCCGCCGTTTGTTTATTAAAGGGTTCTAGCTTTGCAAGACCTTCACGGAATTTAGTTAAACCAACGGGCACCGCCGCAATACATTCCGCATTTTCTAAATTAGTTAAATCTTCTAAAGTTCGCTCTAATTCTTTGCCGTCGTTATACCCTGGGCACAACACCATTTGACAATTAATCTTAATGCCCGCATCATTAAATCGGTTTATAATAGATAACACGTTACCCGCATTTTTGTTAGTCATCATTTTAACACGTAAATCGGGATTGGTGGTATGCACCGATATATTAATAGGGCTGATATGCATTTTAATAATGCGTTCAATTTCGTGCTCGGTAATATTTGTAAGGGTTATATAATTACCAAATAAAAATGATAAGCGGGAATCATCATCCTTAAAGTATAAGCTTTCGCGCATGCCCTTGGGTAATTGGTCAATAAAACAAAAAACACATTTGTTAAGGCAGGAATGTTTATTATCCATTAAATAGGTAGCAAAATTAAGGCCAAGCTCATCATACTCGCCCTTTTTAATACGTGCTTTTTTAATTTTGCCTTTACCGTTAATAAACGAAACGATTAGTTTTTGATTATTTTGGTAAAAGCGATAATCAAGCACGTCCATAATATCGTTACCGTTAATTGATAGCAAGGTATCACCGCTTTTAAGCCCCGCTTTATCCGCAGGACTGCGCTTTTCAACCGACTCGATTATAACTGACATTTAACTTCCCACCTTTGTTAAACCATTCACAAAAAAACAGAGAGAGAATTTTGACTTCCCCCTCTGTTAATTTGAATTATTCGCCAACCTTTACAACTTCACGGCCGTCATACTGACCGCAAGCAGCGCAAAGTCTGTGAGGACGCTTGTAAGCGCCGCAAGTGCACTTTACTAAAGTGGGAGCGCTTAACTTCCAAACATTATTTCTTCTTTTATCTCTTCTAGCTTTTGAATGCTTTCTCTTTGGTACTGCCATTTTCAGCACCTCCTTAAATTGATTAAAAAGTTTAATTATTTAATAATTCAGCCAGCTTTGCAAGACGCGGGTCAATTTCACGCGTGTCGCAACCGCAAGCGCCTTCGTTAAGGTTTTTACCACATTTGTAACAAATACCCTTGCAATCTTCACTGCAAAGATGCTTAAGCGGCAAATTAACGATTACTTCGGTATAAAGAAAATCGTCAAGGTCTAACTTCATATCGGGAACTATAAGGATTGTATCGCTATCTTCCCCTTCAATCGAAGTGGCAAGTGATTTTGAAACCTCAACCGAATATGTTTTAGACGTATCTTTACCGCAACGGTCACACAACGCGTCGAACTGAAACTTAATTTCAGCCGTAAACCTTATAAGACTTGATGTGTTGGAAATATCACCTGTTAAAGTAACGGGCTTTTTGAGTGGAAAAACACCGCCATGTTCAACATCGCTTAGATCCAACGAATACTCAATCGGTAAAGAAGAATTTTCATTGACAAAAATGTGTTTTAAATCAATAACCATACTTCCACCTCTATCGTCGCAAAGACTATTATATATATTTATAGCGCTTTTGTCAAGTTTTATTTATAAAAATATTGCCAAAAAATAAGCAAAACGCGCCTTGAATTTAGGTTAATAAACCCAAGGCACGTTTTTATAGTTAAGATTGATTAATTAGTTGCAAACTTCTGCAAGGTCGAAAATCTTCTTGGGAAGTTCTTCCTTATCAGCAGAAACGGTGAAAATAAATTCAACGTCTTCGATTTTAGCAATTCTTTCAAAGAAATCAGCCAACTTATCGAAATCTCTGCCACCGATACGGAGAGTTGCATCACCGAAAATATGAGTAATATCGTGGTTACCTGCCTTGATACCTGCGATCATACCATAGTATTCATCATAATCGTTAATACCGAAGGTATCAGTATCAATAAGACGTGCCTTATATTTGATGGAATAGATAAGAGCATCACTTTTTTCAATGCATACAACATTGCCAAGACTGGTATCAGCAGCGGCGTTTACCATTTCTGCCAATAATTTAGTTTTGCCCGAACCTTTTTTTCCGATAATGATTTTAATCATTTAAAACAACTCCTTTTTTATATAACACTGCAAAAACGCAGTAATTTCTAAATTATTTTGAAAGACGAGCTTCAAGTTCTGCTTTCTGTGCTTCATAACCGGGTTTACCGAGAAGCGCAAACATATTCTTCTTATAGCTTTCAACGCCGGGTTGGTCGAAGGGATTAACACCCAACATATAACCTGAAATTGCACATGCTTTTTCAAAGAAATAGATAAGTTCGCCAAGGTTTTCTTCATCGGCTTTTGCAACCTTGATTTCAAGGTTAGGCACACCGCCGTCGGTATGAGCCAAAACTGTACCTTCAAAAGCTTTTTCATTTATGAAAGACATTGTCTTACCTGCGAGGAAGTTAAGACCGTCACCGTCGTCTTCTTCCTTTTCAATAACAACGTCAGCGGTGCTTTCGCCGAAGGTTACAACAGTTTCAAACATAAGACGCGCACCGTCTTGTACGTATTGACCCATTGAGTGAAGGTCGGTTGAGAAGGTAACTGCTGCGGGGAAAAGACCCTTGTTATCCTTACCTTCGCTTTCACCGAAAAGTTGCTTAAACCATTCAGCCATCATTGTAAAGCGGGGCTCATAGCTAACGAGCAATTCAACTGACTTGCCCTTGCGGTAGAATGCGTTACGGAGCGCAGCGTAAAGATAGCAATCGTTTTCGTAAAGATTTTCGTTTGCATACTCTTTAGCGGCCTTAGCAGCACCTGCCATTAAAGCGTCGATATCAGCACCTGCCGCAGCGATGGGTAAAAGACCAACTGCTGTAAGAACTGAGAAGCGACCGCCTACGTCATCGGGAACTACGAAACATTCATAGCCCTTTTCATCAGCTAACTGCTTAAGAGTACCGCGTGCCTTATCAGTTGTGCAGTAAATGCGCTTTGCAGCTTCCTCTTCGCCGTAGCGTTCTTCCAAAAGCTTTCTGAACACGCGGAAAGCAATTGCGGGCTCGGTAGTGGTACCAGACTTAGAAATAATGTTAACCGAAACGCGTTTGCCTTCACAAAGCTTTAACATATCGTCAAGATAAGAACCGCTTATATTGTTACCTGCAAAATAAATTTCAGGAGCATTACCGCGAAGGTTATTGTAGTATGGGCCCTTTAAAAATTCGATAGCAGCACGTGCCCCGAGATAAGAACCGCCAATACCGATAACAATTAAAATATCAGTATCGTGTTGGATTTTTTCAGCAGCCGCCTTAATGCGGGAAAATTCTTCTTTATCATAATCCTCGGGTAAAGTTACCCAACCGAGAAAATCGTTACCTAAACCGCTTTTGTCATTAATCATTTTATGAGCAGCGGCTACCTGTGTTTCTAGACCCTTAAGGTCGTTTTCGCGTAAGAAATCTGACGCGAAGGATGAATTAAATTTAATGGACATTGCTTTTTCACCTAATTATAGTATTCTTTTTTTATCATTTTACTATATCGCGCGGCTTTTTTCAAGTAGAAATCGTTAATTATTTACAAATTTTTCATAAAATCAATATCCCTTTTAGTATCCATTTAAACAATATCCACAAATTTAGACGTGAAATATTGTTTTTTGCGATAATTTCAATACTTCCAACAGATTTATCACCCACGTAAATTTCGGCATTACCCACCCTATCACCTTTTTTAACAGGTGCGGTAATATCTTTTTTAAGGGAGATTTTTTGTGTTATACCCTTGGCTTCGCTCTTTGGAAGCAAAAGCTTTAATTTATCTTTAGCTTCAATTTTAACGGTTTTATCTACACCTTTTTTTACATCCACTTCGGCTTTATCTTTTAAATCGGCTTCTATTTCAAAAAAACTATAATTTGCAAAACCGTAATCCAAAAGCTTTTTAGCGCCGTTAAAGCGGTCGTTACTTGTATCGCCCGCCATAACTACTGCAACAAGCTCCATACCATCGCGCAAAGCAGTTGCTGAAAGGCAATACCCCGCCGTACCGGTCGTGCCGGTTTTAAGGCCTGTTGTACCTTTATAAAATCGAACAAGCTTATTAGTGTTTACAAGCTCACTTTCGCCGTTTCTTAAAGTATCCATCCAAACAGTTGAATAATCCTTAATTAGGTCGTGTTTAATAAGCTCGCTTGACATAATCGCCACGTCGTGTGCCGATGTTAAATGCCCGTCAGCATCAAGCCCTGTACAGTTAATAAAGTTTGTATTATTACAACCAAGTTCTTTAGCACGGGCATTCATAAGCGCTACAAAGCCCTCTTCGCTGCCCGAAATAAGTTCACCCAAAGCAACACAGGCATCGTTTGCAGAAGCAATTACGGTTGCCTTTAAAAGCTCGTGCACGGTCATTGTTTCATTTGGTTCAAGCCAAATTTGTGAGCCACCCATACTGCAAGCGTGCTCACTCGCGGTAACCACCGTTTCAAGAGTTATGTCTCCCCTGTCAAGCGCCTCCATAACAAGTAAAAGTGACATAATTTTAGTAATTGACGCAGGGGCTAATTTTTCATCAGAATTACTCTCATAAAGCACCGTGCCCGTATGTGGTTCCATTAAAATAACCGACTTTGCCTTAATATCAAGCGTTTGCCCAATTGCCGCATTATTAACTGTTGTGTCAATCGGTACGTTTATATCCGACAAATCACATTCACTTGAAACCGTCGCAGCAGAAACACCCACACAAATGAGTGAAATTGTTAATATCAGCGACAAAAACCCTTTAAAAAATTTAGTCAAAAAAAGCACACCCTTTTATATGTTCTATAAAAGGATATGCCTTAAAAATTTATTCTATTCCGCAAACGATTGTACCGCCGCCAACAACGATATCTCCATCGTAAAATACTGCCGCTTGTCCGGGACTCGGTGCGCGTTGAGGTTCTAAAAATTCAACTACAACACCATTTTCATAAGGTTTTATTGTTGCGGGCTGTTCGGTGTGACGATAACGAAGCTTACAACAAACCTTCATTTCGCCATTTAATTCATCAAAAGGTATGAAATTAACCTTTTCAATATACACCTTTTTATAAAAAAGATGCTCCTCGTCACCGATTATAACTTCGTTGGTTTTCGGGTTTTTATCAATAACAAAGGCGGGTTTGCCAAGCGCAATACCAAGCCCTTTTCTTTGGCCAATAGTATAACGGATA
Organism: Acutalibacteraceae bacterium; assembly: GCA_045632165.1. Classification (GTDB taxonomy): domain Bacteria; phylum Bacillota; class Clostridia; order Oscillospirales; family Acutalibacteraceae; genus UBA737. The sequence continues at coordinate 19,153 of JAZQWD010000018.1, forward strand.
ACTCCCTTGTGCTTACCTAATTGCTTCCCGTTAATATCAAGATAATCACCTGTTTGCGACACGAAATTTGCAGTTTTTTCAATAAACGAAGCATAATCACCATCGGGTACAAAGCAAATATCTTGACTGTCTTTTTTATTGGCATTTACAAGGTTTAAGCTTTCAGCAGTTGCGCGCACTTCTTCCTTCGAATGACTTGCAAGCGGAAAAACCACACGTGAAAGCTGTTCCTGTGTTAAGCAATAAAGCACGTAGCTTTGGTCTTTAGATTTATCTTCCCCACGGCAAAGCAAAAAGCGACCATCTTTTTCAATAATCTTTGCATAGTGCCCCGTAGCAATTTTTTGGCAACCGAGCTTATCAGCAAGCTTTAGCATTTCGCCAAACTTTATTGTACGGTTGCAAACAATACAAGGGTTAGGGGTACGACCGTCTATATATTCATTAATAAAATCATCAATAACAAACGCTTTAAATTCGCTTTTCAATTCAGACACAGTATGCTCTATACCCAAAGTATCACAAACTGATTTTGCATCTCTTTGTGCGTCTAGTGTATCACCAAAAAGGTCAAGCGTAATCCCCAAAACCTCATAACCGTCGTTTTTTAAAAGTGCGGCACAAACCGAGGAGTCTACTCCCCCGCTCATACCTACCAAAACCTTTTGTTTCAAAAAAATACCTCACTTACTAAAAAAGGGCCGATAAAACGGCCCTTTCAAGATTAGATAGCTGTTGTAGTAGCAACGAGATACATATATTCATCATAGCTCTTTGTCATATTAAGAGCTTCATAAATATCATAATTTACAATATCGCCCTTTTTGTAAGCAACAACACGGTTGCCAATACCTTCTTTAAGAAGGTTTACTGCTTCAAAGCCCATTTCAGAAGCGATTACGCGGTCGCGGAGTGTAGGAGCGCCGCCGCGTTGAATATGGCCGAGAACTGTACCGCGGGTTTCAATGCCGGTTGCAGCTTCGATTTGTTTTGCCATTTCGTCAACACCGCCGATACCTTCGGCAACCATAACAACAAAATGGTTCTTACCCTTTTTACGTGCAGCTTCAATTTTTTCAATAACTTCGTTAACGTTACCGCCGATTTCGGGCATTAAGATTGTAACAGCGCCGGTTGCAAGACCTGTTTGAAGAGCAATATGGCCTGCTCTGCGGCCCATAACTTCAACAACGCTGCAACGACCGTGAGATTCACAGGTATCACGTAAACGGTCAACCAAATCAAGAACGGTGTTCATAGCGGTATCAAAACCGATAGTATATTCGGTAGAAGAAATATCATTATCAATAGTTGCAGGAACACCTACGCAAGGAATACCGCGAAGTGATAAATCACGAGCACCGCGGAAAGAACCGTCACCACCGATTACAACAATACCTTCAATACCGTGCTTTTTACAGGTTGCAATAGCATCAGCAATGCCTTCTTCAGTCTTAAAACGGCTGCTGCGAGCACTTAAAAGGAATGTACCCGAACGCTGAATAATGTCAGAAACGTCAGTAGCGCCCAAATCGATAATATCATCTTCCATAAGACCATTGTAACCGCGACGGATACCCTTAACGGTCATTCCGTTAGCGATAGCAGTACGAACAACAGCACGAACGGCCGCGTTCATACCGGGTGCGTCACCGCCACTTGTAAGTACGCCGATAGTTTTCATTATAAATCATCTCCAAGATTAACATTAAAAATTCAGTAACTTATATTATATACCAAAAATTAACTTTTTTCAACAAAAATTTTATTAAACAAATTTTACGTTGTCATTCATTAAAATTTCACACAACTCGCAGTTTAATTCTTCACATTTTCGAATGTAAAGTGACTTTGGCGCTTCCAACCTCTTGCCTGTATCCTTACAAACAATGTAAACAGGTGTGTCCCCTTTATATTTTGCCAAAATTTCGCGAATTCTTCCAAAAGTGGGACTATTTTGACTTTCAACCCTTAAATAAAGTCCTTGCTTTATTTTAGGTTTGCTTTCTATGGTAGCCGCACCCTTTAAATTTTCAGGTATAAGCTCTAATTTTTCAAGCACAAGCTCAATATCCCTATCTTCCCTTTCGGAAACGCGCCCCGTTAAAATAACGGGCTTCGCCTCACTCAAAAGCGTTTTATAGCTAGCATAAGCATTAGCGAACACCGTAATATTAACCGAAGCCGAAACATCTTCAATAACTGCAGTACACAAAAGGTTGTTATTTTTAAGCTGTCGCACCTTTACAGCGCTTATAATACCCGCTACCGTTACTCGTTTACCGTCAGGGTATTTACCCATTGTAATATCAGATATACGTTCGTATTTGGCATTTTTAAGGAACTCGGCATAGTCATCCATAGGGTGACCCGTAAGATAAAGCCCCGTTGCCTCTTTTTCAAGTGCTAAAAGCATGTCTTTAGACATTTCAGGCACTTTTATCGGTTCAAATACGTTGGGCGAACCCATTTCTTCAAACAAATTAAGCTGACCTTGTCCCGAAAAACGGCGCTCGTTTTCAACCGCTGATAACACACCGTCAATATTATAAAGCGTTTCGCGGCGATTATCGCACACACAGTCAAGCGCACCGCTTTTTATAAGACCTTCGAGCGCTTTTCGGTTAAATTCGCGTGAATAATTGCGAAGGCAAAAATCGTAAAACGATTCGTACTTACCGTTTTCTTCGCGTTCATTTATAAGGCGGTCAATAAGCCCTAAACCTAAATTTTTAATTGCCAAAAGACCAAAACGAATATTTTTACCGTCTGGGGTAAAATGCTCTAAACTGTGATTTACCGACGGCGGTAAAATTTTAATACCCATTTTATTACATTCAGCGGTATACTGCGAAATCTTAAGCGGGTTATCCATCATACTTGTCATAAGTGATGCAAAATATTCCGACGGATAGTGGCATTTAAGGTAAGCAGTGCGATAAGCCACAAATGAATACGCACACGCGTGAGCTTTATTAAAGGCATAAGAAGAAAAGCTCGACATTTGTTCAAATATATTATTAGCAACTTCTTCGCTTATACCGAAAGCCAAAGCGCCTTCACTTATAGTATTACCGTTTTTATCTTTTTCGCCGTAAAGGAAAAATTCTTTTTCCTTTTTCATTACCTCGTGCTTCTTTTTAGCCATAGCACGGCGAACAATATCAGCACGACCGAGAGAATACCCGCCAAGCGTTCTAAACACCTGCATTACCTGTTCTTGGTAAACAATGCAACCATAGGTTACGCCCAAAATCGATTCAAGTGCAGGTATATCATATTTAATTTTATCGGGGTTGTGGCGGTTTTCAATATAACGCGGGATAGAATCCATAGGTCCGGGACGGTAAAGGGATAAAACCGCCGTTAAATCTTCAATACTTTCAGGGTTTAACTGACGAAGTACATTTTTCATTCCGTCAGATTCGAACTGAAATACGCCAAGAGTTTTACCCTTACCCATCATAGTATATGTCGCCTTATCATCAAGCGGGATCTTTTCAATATCAAAATCGGGCTCATACTTGCGGATATACTTTTCGGTATCGTCAATAATCGTTAAGTTGCGAAGTCCCAAAAAGTCCATTTTTAAAAGCCCTAATTCTTCAAGCGAGGTCATCGTAAATTGGGTAACCGTTGCCTCATCATTAACAGCAAGGGGTACGTATTCGGCAACCGGCTTATCCGAAATAACGACGCCTGCCGCGTGGGTAGAAGCGTGTCGCGGCATACCTTCAAGCTTCATTGCCATATCGATAAGTTCTTTAACTGCTTCATCGTTATTATAAAGTTCGCGGAGTTCTCTGCCACCCTCAAGCGCACGGGCAATAGTCATACCCACCGCTTGCGGAATAAGCTTTGCAACCTTATCACAAAGGGCATAAGGCACGTCCATAGCTCGACCAACGTCCCTTACCGCAGCGCGGGCCGCCATTGTACCAAAGGTAACAATTTGCGAAACGTGGTCATCACCGTATTTTTCAATTACGTAATCAATAACCTTTTGGCGATTTACGTAACAAAAATCAATATCAAAGTCAGGCATTGAAACGCGTTCAGGGTTCAAAAACCGTTCAAAGTATAAATCGTATTTAATGGGGTCGATACCCGTAATTCCAACGCATTGTGCCGCTAAAGATGCCGCACCCGAGCCACGCCCAGGACCAACGGGAATATCGTGGGTTTTAGCGAAATTCACAAAGTCGGCTACTATCAAAAAATAGTCAACGTAGCCCATTTTATTTATAATCGAAAGCTCATAATTTAAGCGGTCGATATATTCTTGTTTTGGGTTTTCACCGTAAATTTTATAAAGCCCGTTAAAGCATTTTTCTTTAAAATACTCGAAATGATCGCGCTCACCTATATCAAAACGCGGCAATTTAATTTTACCGAATTCAAAGGTAACGTTACATTTTTCGGCAATTTTATTTGTATTTTCAAGCGCTTCGGGAGTATTACCGAAAAGCGCCGCCATCTCATCATACGATTTTAAATAAAATTCGTTTGTTTTAAACTCTAAAATATTATCATCGGTAATTTTTGTCGCAGTTTGAATACAAACGAGTACCTTGTGCATTTTATAATCGTCATCATTTATATAATGAACGTCATTTGTTGCAACAATAGGTATATCACACTCTTTAGAAATACGTATAATTTGCGGGTTTACAAGCTTTTGTTCTTGTATTCCATGGTCTTGAAGTTCTAAATAAAAATCCTCCCCAAAGACCGATTTATAAAAAAGTGCTGTTTCCTTTGCCTTGTCGTATTCCCCGTTCATTAAAGCGCGTGGAATTTCGCCCGCAAGGCAAGCAGAAAGACATACTAAACCCTTTGAATATTTTTTAATAAGTTCACGGTCAACACGTGGCTTTGAATAAAATCCCTCGGTAAAGCCCGCTGACACTAATTTTATTAAATTTTGATAACCCTCGTTATCCTTACATAAAAGTACTAAATGGGTATAGCCGTCAAGCCCCTTTTGCTTGTCAAAACGACCTCGGGTAGAAACGTAAACCTCGCACCCGATAATTGGCTTTACGCCTTTTTGTATAGCATATTTATAAAAATCGATAACCCCGTACATAACGCCGTGGTCGGTGATGGCAATACTTTTTTGACCCAATTCTGCCGCACGGTCTATAAGCTGTTTTATACGGGCGCAGCCATCTAATAAGCTATACTCGGTATGCACGTGTAAATGCGTAAAATTCATAATTGCCATCTCCTTTCAAATAATTCGGAATTCGTAATGCGGAATTCGGAATTATTTGTTTTGTTCTGCTTTTTGCGTTTTTGTGATTGACACTAAAAGTTTTATGATTTCTTGACAATCATCATAAATACTTTCAAATTGTGCTTTAGTAATGAAATCGCTTTCATATAACAATTCTAACCAATATTCAACTTCGCTTGCCTCTTTTAACGATATATTTAATTTAGAATAAAAATCAGCTTTACTTTGACCACGCATTGCTTCCTTGACATTGGCACCAATACTCGTTCCACATCTAAGCAATTGTTTTGACATAACATATTCGTTTTGTTGGTCTTTTAGATATTTATACAATTTTATAATTCTCAAAGCAAACGCTTTGTTCTTTTCAAGAATAACATTATCTTTTGACATTTTAACTCCTTAATTCCGAATTCCGCATTCCGAATTCCGCATTCCGAATTCCGCATTAAAAAATAAAAATAGAACTTCAAACTTCATTACTTCACACTTTCGTAAATCTCAATAATCTTATTAAGTCTATGATTAAGTCCAGAAACAGTAATAGGTGTTGGTGAAATTTTGCAAAGCTCTTTAAGTGTTGCTTCGGGATTATTTTTACGAAGTAAAGCCGCTTCTAAAAGTTCTTGATGCAAACTGTAAAGCTTGTCTGTTTTTTCAAGATATTCAATAGCTTTTCTTTGTTTAAGTGATGCCTCAACCGTTTTCGAAATATTGGCGTTATCGCAATTTCTTTGTCGATTAATTTTATTTTTAACACTTTTCATTATTTTAGCATCCATAATTTGAA
>JAZQWD010000019.1:0-25739 GCA_045632165.1 Acutalibacteraceae bacterium
CAGGGCGGAGTTTATTTATTTTTGGAGGAATTTTAATGAAAGCACAACTTGAAGCAATTAAATCAGCCGCAATTGCGGCGGTTAATGCTGCAAACGACCAAGCCGAAATTGAAGCTTTACGCGTTCAATATCTCGGTAAAAAGGGCGAGCTTACCGCTATTTTAAAGCAAATGGGTTCACTCTCTCCTGAAGAACGTCCCGTTATGGGTCAGCTTGTTAACGAAGCAAAGGCAGTTGTTGAAGGCCTTATTGCTGAAAAAACAACCGCTATGAAAGTAAAGGCACAGGAAGAAAAATTAAAGGCTGAAACAATTGATATCACCTTACCTGCAAAACCCGTTAATAAGGGTAAATTACACCCTCTTAACACCGTTTTGGACGATATGATTGATATTTTCGTTTCAATGGGCTTTGACGTTGTTGACGGCCCCGAGGTTGAAACCGACCACTATAACTTCGAATGTCTTAACGTTCCTGCCGACCACCCCGCACGTGATATGCAGGATACCTTCTATCTTGGCGAAAATTTTCTTCTTCGCACACAAACCTCTGCCGCACAAATCAGAACAATGGAAAACCGCAAGCCCCCTATTCGCGTTATTTGTCCCGGTCGTGTTTTCCGTGCTGACGAGGTTGACGCAACACACTCACCCGTTTTCCATCAGATTGAAGGTCTTGTTGTTGACAAGGGCATTACTATGTGTGACCTTAAGGGTGTTTTAGAACAATTTGCTCAAGAAATTTACGGTAAGGATACACAGGTTAAATTCCGTCCTTCCTTCTTCCCCTTTACCGAGCCCTCTGTTGAGGTTGACGTTACTTGTTCTGAATGTGGCGGTAAGGGTTGCCGTGTATGTAAGGGTAGCGGTTGGATTGAAATTTTGGGCGCTGGTATGGTTCACCCCAACGTACTTCGCAGTTGCGGTATTGACCCTGAAGAATATTCGGGCTTTGCATTTGGTATCGGTCTTGACCGTTTAACCACCACACGTTATAAAATCAGCGATATTCGTTTGTTATTCGAAAATGATAAACGTTTCTTGGATCAATTTTAAAGGAGGGCTGTAACTTATGAAAATTTCACTTAATACTTTAAAATATTACGTTGACATCAACACATCGGTTGAAGAACTTTGCGACAAAATGGTTATGGCCGGTTTTGAAGTTGAAAGCATTGAAAAGCAAGGCGATAATCTTATAAACGTTGTTGTAGGTAAAATTGAAAAAATCGAACCCCACCAAGACAGTGACCACTTACAAATTTGTCAAATTAACGTTGGTAAGGACGAGCTTGTTCAAATCGTAACAGGCGCACAAAACGTTTTTGAAGGTGCTTTAGTACCTGCTGCACTTGACGACAGTTATCTCCCCTGCGGTGCTCATATCGTTAAAGGTAAGCTTCGCGGCGTACCCTCAAACGGTATGCTTTGCTCAGGCGAAGAGCTTTGCATTACCGAAAACGATTATGAAGGTGCATCAGTTAACGGTATTTTGATTTTAAAGGATACTGAAGTTATCGGTACCGATATGCGTGAAGTGCTTGGTATGGACGATTATATTATCGACTTTAAAATTACCGCAAACCGCCCCGACTGTAACTGCTTTATTGGTGTAGCTAAAGAAATTTCGGTAGTGCTCGGCACCGAATTCAAAGCCCCTGTACCCACCTATAAAACTGTTGGCGAAAACATTAACGACTACGTTTCAATTAACGTTGAAAACTACGACTTATGCCCCCGCTACATCGGTCGTGTTGTTAAGAACTTAAGAATTAAAGAATCTCCTGACTGGATGCAAAAAGCAATTATTGCTTCAGGTATGCGCCCCATTAACAATATCGTTGACATTACAAACTTTGTAATGCTTGAAACAGGTCAACCTATGCATGCGTTTAACTATAACGATTTAGCAAACAAGCAAATCATTGTAAGAAATGCAAAGATTGGCGAAAAAATTACTACACTCGATGGTAAGGATTATAACTTAACCCCCGATATGCTTGTAATTGCTGACGGCGAAAAGCCCTCTTGTCTTGCAGGTATTATGGGCGGTAAGGAAAGCGAAATTGAAGCCGATACTACCGACTTATTCCTTGAATGTGCTAAATTCCGTCGTGACAACGTTCGCCATACAGGTCGCGCACTCGGTATCCGTACCGAATCAAGCGGACGCTTTGAAAAGGGTGTCGATATCGTTAACGTTGAATACGCTATGGAACGTGCATTACAGCTTATCTCTGACCTTGATGCTGGTGACATTATCGACGGTGTAATTGACTGTAACAACGGTCTTCCCGAAGAACGTATTTTAAACGTTACAACCGACAGCATTGTTGAACTTTTAGGTGTTGACGTACCCAAGGAAGATATCGTTAGAATATTAAACGCTTTAGGTCTTGAAACTACTATTGACGGTAATACTTTAACCACTAAGGTTCCCTCTATTCGTGACGATATTGAAGGTCGTGCCGATTTAGCCGAAGAAGTTATGAGAATTTACGGCTATGACAAGATTGTAAGCACCGCTATGAACGGTAGTGTTATGCGTGGTCGCAAGCTTCCCGAAAGAATTAAAACCGATAAAATTAAGGCATTAATGCTTTCTGCAGGTGCTTATGAAATTGCAACCTATTCGTTTATTGCATCAAAAGCAATCGATACTTTGCTTTTAGCCGATGACGATGCACGTCGTAATCAAATTAAGATTATCAATCCCCTTGGCGACGAATACTCTACAATGCGCACACAGTTAACTACTTCCCTTTTAACCGTTTTAGCTACCAACATTAACAAGAAAATTGCTGAAGGTCGTTTCTTTGAAATAAGCAAGCGCTTTATTGCAAAATCACTTCCCTTAACCGAACAACCCGATGAAATTCCTACAATGTCTATCGGTATTTATGGTAAGGATGAAGATTTCTTCTCACTCAAGGGCATTATTGAATCAATTTGTCAAATTTCGGGCGCACATACTCAATATGAACGCTCAAGCGAACCTTATCTCCATCCCGGTCGTCAAGCACTTGTAAAGGCAAATAACGTCGACTGTGCTGTTTTCGGTGAACTTCACCCGACAGTTGCCGCAACCTATGGTATTGATACAAAGGTTTATATTGCTGAGATTAAGCTTGACGTACTTTTAGGTATTAACAAGCGTAAGACTGTTTACAAGCCGCTTCCTAAATTCCCTGCTGTTGAACGTGACTTTGCTATGCTTTGCAATGCTGACATTCCTGTTGGCAATCTTGAAAAAGCAATTTCTCAAGGTGCAGGCAGATTGCTTGAAAAGATAGAGCTTTTCGATATCTACCAAGGCGCACAAATTCCCGAAGGTAAAAAGAGCGTTGCATTTAGTGTATACCTCCGTTCAGCTGATTCTACCCTTACCGATAAGGAAATTGAAGAAGTTTCAAACAAAATTATTAAAAAATTGGAATCAATCGGCGCAGAACTTAGAAAATAATACTTGAAATTTTCATATTTTCGTTATAAAATAGAATAAATAAGTTATAAGAGGTGTTAATTATGAATGATAGGACGATGACTTTTTCAATTGGTGACCAAACCGAACGTGAAATCCGTATGATTTTGACAACGGTTTACGATGCACTAAAAGAAAAGGGTTATAACCCCATTAATCAAATTGTTGGATATATTCTTTCGGAAGACCCTACGTATATTACAACACATAATAATGCCCGCAATCTTATTAGAAAAATTGATCGTGACACGCTTTTACAGTCACTTGTTAAGTATTATTTAACTAATTAAAATTAAGAGCACACCAAACGGTGTGCTCTTTTTATATCTAAAAACTTAAGCCCAAACGATTTCCGTTTGGGCTTTTAAAATTAATATTAACCTACGATACCGGTTCTCGCGATACCTTCACGCAAGTATTTTTGACCTATAAGGAAAACAAACATCATCGGGAAAACCATCAAAAGCGAACCTGCTTGAATCCAAACCTGAAGCTGCAACGGGTTATCAACTGCAACCGAAGACGAACTTGCAAGTTGTGCTTCAAGACCTGCACGTAAAGCCGAAAGCTGTTGAGCGGCATTACGCTTGTGCTGTGTGAAAAGTTCAGCCGAAAAGTATTCGTTCCAATGCCATACGATTGAGAACATAAATACAACAATGAATGAGTTAAGCGCATTAGGAAGCATTACGCGGAAGTATGTACCAAATGCACCGCAACCGTCAATAGCGGCGGCATTTTCAAGGTCGGTCGGTAACGAACGGAAGGTTTGCCTATAAATAAATATAAACAAGCCCGACCTTATACCCGAACCAAATGCCGCTTGCACCCAGAATGCCGCAGGGCTATCAACAAGACCTAAATTCTTGATAATACCATAAAGTTGAATAATATACATTTGCTGAGGAGCTATGATTGTTAAAATTACAAGTCCAAATAATAAACCTTTAAACTTAAAATCAAAGCGTGCAAATGCATAACCTGCGAAAGCGCACATAAAAGACTGCAATACTGCAGACCCAATAGCTACCTCTAAACTGTACGGAAGCGATTCAGAATAATCCATATTGCGCCAAGCATTTTTAAGGTTATCAAATGTAAAATGGCGTGTAACCCAAACAACAGTAGGATTCCAAAGGTCTTCTTCACCACGGAATGTGGATGAAATCATATAAATAAAGGGGTAAATTAGCGCATAGCTAAAGCAAACAAGAATAACTAAACGCAAGATTTTCCAACCGATCGAAGTACCCTTTTTCATAAGAATACTACGCGCGGCAAAAGCATCAATGCCTTGCTTTTTAAACATTATTCATCCACCTCCTTATTTATCGATGTATACAATTCTCTTTGATAATGCTGCCGTGATAATACCAAGAAGCACCAAAATCATTAAGAAGTAACCTGTACCTGCGGCGGATGAGTTTGCATACATTACGTTATTGTAATAATACCTTATGGTATACATTACGCCGGCCGTAGATTGCGTAGATATATCAATTATCGAGTAAATGATATTGAGGAAAATATAAGGTGTTAAGAGCGGGAAAGTAACCTTCCAAAAACGTTGCCAAGCAGTTGCACCTTCAACGTCACACACTTCATAAAGTGAAGGTGAAATTGACTGAAGACCTGTAATGAACAACAAAATCTGAACGCCAGACATCCACAAAATATCAACAACACTGCTAACCGATGTAACAACGATATTAATAAGCTTATCCCCGATACCCATACTTAAAAGCATTTCGGTAAGGGCTTCGTTTTGGAAAATATTAGTTGATTCGCTTGTAACCGATGCTTGGAAAGTTAAGTCCTTTTGGAAAACCGAAAGAACAAGACCTGAAGCAACGATAATTGGTAGTGAGAATACTACACGCCAAGCCGAACGACCGAAAAATTCTTGATTAAGAATTATAGCCAAGAAAATTGAAATAATCAAAACGCAAGCCGTATGCAAGCAAGTAGTACCAAGATGAGTTAATGCTTGTTGCAAGAATTGTTGTTGAATAAATACAAACTTATAAGCACCGATACCCGAAAACTTTGAAATGATGCGTCCGGTATCAAAGCTTACGTCACAAAACGAAAGCCAAACTGTGTGGAAAAAGGGATAACAAAAGAAAATTGCAGTACCGATAATCCACGGAATAAGGAAAAGGTAACCAACCAAGCCCTGACGGCGCTCGTATGACATTTTCAAAAGCTTACTCTTTTTATTCATTTGAAGCGCCTCCTTCCATGAGCTTATAAGATACGGCATCAACCTTGATACCTTCATATTCAACTGCTGTATCATCATAGTTTATGATAAGTTTTGCACCGTTTTCATATTCTACAATACGTAAATCATTTGTTACAACAGTGTGCTTTGCAATTTTACCTTCGGTTTTTGCAAAGATTTCACGATATTCCTTAACTTCACTTACAATGCTGTCCTTTAAAGAATCAAGTGATGCACCGTAAAGAATGTCAAGAGGGGTATCTTTAACGTCCTTATATTCCTTACCGATTATACTATAAGTCGGAGCTGATGCACTTTCGAGCATTAAAAGCTTCATTTCAGGAATATTGTTTGTAAGATTAATTGCAACTGTACTGTAATTTTTAACACCATTTAAAACAAGTTGAATGAACGGAATATCAATATCGAAGCAAGTGTAGTGACTTGAACGAAGCGGCATACCGTAAGCGTAATCAGTGTAATTAAGAGCATAAGCTGCAGGGCTTTGAAGTGCGATGTTTATCCCCTTTTCTTTCATATTTGAAAGAATTTCAGTATAGTTATTTGTAACACTTACAAGGTCGCAACCCTTACCGTCGCGTGAAGAATAAGGTGTGTTACCAAGCGAAAGAGGTGCCGCTGTCTTGATACCGGTTTTAGTAAGTGACTTGATATATGAGCTACCTGCTTTTACAAGGCGATTCGGAATTAGATAATAAAGTTTAGGATAATCTTTATTTTCTTCATAGTTACCATATAGATAATAAAGCTTGTTAATCGGCTTAACATCAACCGAACGAGCATTATTCCAATATGTTGTGTAACCCCATTTTGATTTGTTATAAAGAACAAATTCAGATACAGGGAAAACTTCAGTATTAAGCTTTGAAACTGCTCCTACAAATTCCTTATAATTCTTAATACCACCAAGCTTTGAATTAACGGTGAACTTTGTATCAATAGCGCCACCTACTGCACCATCTTTATCCAAACCGTTAAGAATCATTACCGCATTACCATTAATTTCTGCAATTAAATCACTACATTCATTAAAGGTTGTAAGTGTTTCATTTGCCTTATAAGGAATACCCAAGAAATGCTTTGTCTTTTTAACCGACATATAAGCATCAATATAAACCTTATCAGTAATTTTATCTGATTTTAAGCCGGTAGTAATAAGCTTTTCACGTGTAGCAGCAGCCATATCATTATAGTCACCGTTACTTGCTAAAAGGTTATATGAAACCGAAAAGCTTTCACAATTTGCTGTATTATTGGCAATCATTGTAGCTGAAACAGGAAATTGTGTATTTTCAAGCATTGTAATAAATGCAGATGAACGATAAATAAACGAAAAATAACCGTAGTTAAACGCATTACTATTTGTTGCAGATGTTGCATTAACCATTGCGGCGGGCGCACCATCTTCAATATACATAAGAAGATTACTTGCGGCTACACCTTCAGTTGATTCCTTATGCATACCAATAATAGGAAGTAAAACAGTTTGAGTATTAACAGTCATTGTCTTACGGTTAGTAATAGGGTCGGTACCATAAACTTTTTGACTGTAAATTGTTGTGCCCTTACCATTATTGAAATTAATTAATGCGCCACTACCGTCGGGAACAAGGATATAACCCTTTTCTTCTCTATCGGCTGCATTAAAGTAAGGTAAAAGAGAAATTTTCACAATAGAATAACTTCCCTTTTCTTTAATTTCTTTAGTAGGAATTGTTGCAACAAAAGAACTTTCATCTAACGTGTATACAACTGTAATTTCTAATTCTTCGCCTTGAAAGACATACTTAACAGTAATTGATTTATCATTAGATTTAACACTAATATTTGCAACGTTGCTTGTGATTGTTTGTGCGGCGCCCTTGGCATCAACAATATCAACCAAAAGCTGTGAAGAAGCACGTGAACGTGAAAGTGCATCGGTTTTGCCTTCTTCATTCAAATCAACGGGTGTTGAATAGAATTTGTTGCCGCTTGCAAGCTCGGTTAAAATTAAAGAACCGTTAGATTCATTAATAGAAAGCGAAACTTTATCATTTGAAATCTTTAAGCCGCCATCAACCACATCTTCAGTTTCGACAGCGGATATTGGAAAAAGACAACCTGTTACAAGCAAGGAAAGCATCATGAATGCTGCAATAAATAATTTAATTGTTTTAAACTTATTCATAATACCCTCCCTACCGTAGAATTCCTATAATTTCTTTGATAACTGCAGTGCAGAAATCGATAAACTGTTGCCATAAGCTGAAGAACACCAAAACGAGGAACACAATAACAAATATACCAAGAAGTGTTGCAGCAACAAGAATAAAGGTTAGGAAAATATTTGCTTCGTGAATTTTGGAAAGTCCAACAAACATTATGATAACGCCCCAAGCAATAGCCAAAACCGAGATAATAGTTAAGAACATACCCTCTTCTTCAGTAAGGAAATTACTTAAAATGCTATTAAATATGTTTGCAATAATATAAGGTAAAATCGCAAGAGAAGTAACGGTTGCAATTTGTGTTAATTTACCCGACAAACTGAACATTGTACAAATAAGCCAGTTTGAAAGAATAAAGAGAACAAACAAACCAACTGAACCAATGAACAAAAGTCGAATATCCATTTTTGCGGGGTCATTTGTATTGAAAATAAAACCACGCATTTGATAGGTAAATACCTTTTCGAAGAACCATAAAGCTGCAACGAAAGGCGCAATTAACGCAGAACCTTTTGTATTATTAACAAATGCCATCATATCGCGCATAGGATGCGCAAGAGATAATAACAAACGTCTAAAGAAGCCGTCGGGCACTTCGTAGTCATAACCTATCTTCTTCTTTTTACGGAATTTAAAGAAGATAAACAAGCCAACCGCAAGAACGATTACAACAACCGCTATAACATCAAACCATTCGGAAATAAGGCGTGTGCGGTATTCTTGGAATGCACGTGAGTAGTCTATACGGCTTTGACCGCGCTTGAAGTAATCCATAGCGCCCTTATAATCTTCAAGGTTTATAAGTGAACGACCAATAGAAACGTAGGCAGTTTCAAAAGCACCGTTTTGAACAAGAACAGATTCCCAAAGGTCAATAGATTCGTTATAAAGACCCTTAAGGTATGACCTTGAAGCTTTTAATACGGTTTTACCATAATCATTAACGGTAAACATTGTAATCGAGTTTGTTGCTTGGTCTAAAACGTAAACGTAATCGTTATAAGAAGCAATAGCAACAGGTGTTTTAAAGGTACCAACCTGGTTACCTAAAGTACCGAATGATAATAAGAAGCTACCGTCAGTATCGTATACAAATACACGACCAAGTGCAAGGTCAAGAGCAGCGAAAACGCCACCACCGATACCTGTAACGTCAGTAAAGGTTGTTGAAACAACATTCTCCCCTACTTCAGCAGTTTCAAGGTCACCGAACGTAGTAAGCGGGAAAATATTGTTACCCTTTGCATTAAGGCGACGGATACTTTCACTCTTATCAGTACCCGAAACAGAGCAAGCAAGTAAGTAACCCTCTTCATCTATATCAAGACCTGAATATTCAACGGGTACGTAACGGGTTTGTGTGGTTTTCATATTTTCGCTTAAGAGTTTTTTCCACATATAGTCGAAAAGAACGCTTGCAGTCATTTCAATCTTATTTGAACCACAGAAACCGAGAAACTCACCGTAAGAGTTAAGCATTAAAATACCGGCATAAACGTGTTGACAAAGAATATAAACTGTATCTTCATCGCTTACAACAACTTTTGTAGGACGGAATTCGGTACTGTCAGGAATAAGTGCAGTTTTAGGGCGAGTAAATACGTGTATAACGTTACCCTCACTATCCGAAACAAGCACACGTCCGTTTTCGGTATCAGCGATATAAATACGCTTATCTTCACCGGTGCGGTGAATAAAGATACCTTGTGCTTTAGCAAAGTTTACCTGTTCACCGTCTTTAGTGAGTTTTAATGTTGATTTAAGGTTCATATTTACGTCTAGAATGTAAATAGAACTGTTATCCGAGTCAAGAACGTAAAGGTTGCCGTCATCGTCAAAGTCCATATCATAAAGACGACCAATTGACTGAAGACCTAAAACGTTTTGGTTTACAACCTTTTCGGGCTCATAACCAACAGGTGCAGGGTTAGATTTATCATAAGAGTCGTAAATATAACCTTGATAAGGAGTATCAGAAAGCGCAGAAACAGGTGTAAGTAATAATACTGTTAACGCTAAAGCGATACAGGCAATGTTAAGAAGTTTCTTTTTCATATCTGCTCGCCTCCTTAATCCTTAAGACCTGAATGCGCCATCGTTTCAATAACGCTGTTTTGTGAAACAACGAATATAATAATTGGCGGAATCATAATAAACAAGCTACCTGCCATTGAAACACCAACACGGGCAATACCTGCAGCAACAATTTCAGAAATAGCACTTTGTAAAAGCTTTAACTGTTCATCAAAAACAACACCGTGAGGGTTTGAGTTCCAAACATTTTGGAAAGCAAAAACCAATAGTGTCATCCAAGCAGGTTTAACAGTAGGCATTACGATTGTTGCAAAAATCCTGAAATATGAAGCACCGTCGATGCCTGCAGATTCGATTAATGCAGTCGGTAATTGGTCCATAAACTGTTTCATTAGGAAAAGACCAAGTGACATTGGCAAAACAGGTAGTATATAACCCCAATATGTATTAAGCAATCCCATTTTAGCCATAATAACGTATTGCGGTAACCAAAGTACCGAACCGTTAAACAAAAGTGCGGTAACAACAAGCTTAAACATCCATTTAATGCGAAGATTAAACTTTGAGAAAACAAATGCGCACATTGAAGCTAAAATAATATGGCCTACAGTAGCTACACCACTGACAAACACACTGTTAAACACATAGCGGCTAAATGGAACCCAAAGGTTAGCTGCAAGTGAGAACAGCATTTTAATATTTTCGGTTGTAGGGCGGCGAACGAAGAAGCGCGGTGGATAAGCATAAAGCTCGTCTATCGGTTTAAACGAACTGATAACCGCATACAAAAGCGGTAAAACCATGAACGCACCGAGCAAAGCAAGGAACAAGAAAATTCCTGTTGTGCCAGCAAGCGAACGGCTGCCCCTCCTATTTTTCTTTTTTATTTTTAAAGAAGGCAAAATCATCATCCCTCATTCAATAGAATTTTTTAATTACAAGATATAAATTACGTATCAGAAACGTAACTTAACAAGATATCGATAAGTTTTCTAGCGCCAAGCATAATCAAGAATAAAATTACTGAAATAGCGCAAGCATAACCCATTTCGTAACGGATATTACCATAGTCGGGAATGTGAAGCACGATTGTATGTGCTGAATAGTTTGTACTAGGCAAACCGCACAACGATTGTGAAACAGCGCTTACCGAGAAAGAACTTACGATTTGCATAACCGCACTAAATAATAACTGCGGTTTTAAAAGTGGGAATGTAATATAGAAAAATTCTTGATAACGGTTTTTAATGCCGTCAACGTCGCCTGCTTCATAAAGGGATTTATCAATACCCTGGAAGCCGGCTATAAATGAAAGGAAGCTAGTGCCCAAGCTCATCCAAACCTGAACTATCATAACAACTGCTAATGTATAGCTTTCATCAGATAGCCATTGGATTGGCTCGTAAATAATTCCCATTTTGGTAAGAATACCATTAATAAAGCCGTAAGAGTCACCACTGAAAAGATATTGCCAAATAAAGTATACAGATGATGAAAGTGACGGCGCATAGAAAACCAATGTCATAAACACGCGTAGATAACGAGGTAATTCATTGATAAACCATGCTATGATAAGGCACAAGAAGTAACTTAAAGGACCTGTGATTATCGCAAAAACTAAGGTATTCTTAATTGATTTTAAAAATACGGTATCGGCAACAATAAGATTAAAGTAGTTGTTAAATCCGATAAAGGAAGGTGTTTCAAGCATATTGTAATAGAAGAAGCTTAAAACAACAGCCGCAAGGATTGGCAATACTGTAAAGATAAAGAAACCGATCATATACGGTGCGGTCATCAAATACAACTGCCAATGCTTGGCTATGTCTTTATGATAAGGGATTTTACCCTTTTTGGTATATTCTTTACTCAAGACCAAATTCCTCGCGTTTCCTCTGAATTTCCGCATCAACGCTTAACTTCCAGCTAAGCAAAGACTCACGTGCATTACGTTCATTATAAACAACGTCGCGGAAAGCGTTGTCCAAGTCACGTGTGAGATAGTAGCCACCGGGTGCTTCAGGAATTTCTTCGATAGCATCCCAAGCGGTCATAAGGTTTTTATATTCTTTACCATTCCAAGAAAGATTTTTAAATGCATCACGGTTAGCAGTAGCAACACGACCTACAACACCTAAAACTGCTTCTACGTCTAAAGCGTAACGAGTTTGTGCCTCAGCAGAACACCACCACTTTAAAAACGTCCAAGCGGATTCTACGTTGCCGTGGTCCTCTGCAGCGCGAAGCATAACAGAAGCCGAACCCGAACCGCCCTGTGCACGTGAAATTGTACCGTCTTCTTTAAGTGTACCGGGGATCGGAACCATTTCCCAAAGACCTGCAATTTCAGGAGCAGCTGCGCTTAAACGGTTGTATTCAGTATACATCGCAAGACCTAAAGGCATATTACCTGCACGGAAGCGGTTATAGAAATCGTATGTAACCTGTGAATCCTTTTTGGTGTAAATGTCTGTCCAAATTTGGAAAGCTTCAAGTGCTTCTTGTGTCCCAAGATCAGTTGCTGAAAGGTCATCGTTATAGAAACGTCCACCATTTTGGAGAAGGATTGCAGAGAATATATTTCTTGAACCCATACCGTTATCAACCGAACCGCTTGCGTCAACTGCTGTATAAGGAAGACCAACTTCCATATTGTTTGACTGAATAACCTTCATAACCTTCCAGAATTCTTCCCAAGTGTTAGGAGCGGTTAATTCTAGTTCTTCAAAAATGTCCTTACGGTAGAACATCATATAGAAGTTTTGTGTATCAGGAACAGCATAAACAGCGCCGTTTAAAGTATAGGGCGTAAATGCCGATTCTTGGAAACGTGATTTAATATCTTCAAAACCGTCAAGCTTTGAAATATCATAAAGAGCACCACGAAGCGCTAGATTAACAGGTTGACCACGACCGATCATAAGTGATATATCAGGAGCACGGCCCGAAAGGTATGCCTGAATAACACTTGCATTTGTAATTTTAAGGTCAACACCGATGTTATATTGAGGTGTGAAAAGGTCGTTAATCATTGCGTTGATAACGTTTGCTTGGTCACGACCGGAGTTAACCCAAACGGTAATAACGTCATCGTAAGAATCGTTATCTGCAAAGTTGCTGTAATCGGTAATAAATGAATAGAAGAATGCCTTTACTTCACGCCAAATAGAACCGAAGAAATTATCGTTAATAGCGGGTTTTTCGGCATTGGGTTGACAAACGTAAAGATAGTCAAGAAGCAAGGGCTGTTCTTTAAGTTCAAGCGCCCAAGATGAAAGCGAACCAATGTTACCGCTAAATGTATCAAGACGGCTTGGAATAGTTGACGGGAATTCAACCATATCTTCAATGTTATAAACCAAAACGTTAATGATATCACTTACGTCACGGTCACTACCGATGATCTTCTTAATGTTTTCGTATTCTTTAGTAAGTTCTTTTGCATTTTTTTCTAAAGTAGGAAGAAGATCAGGAATTTCTTGATGGAGATAATAGTCGCGGTAAATATCAGGGTCGGTACCTGTAATCATAAGGCATTGGCGATAGATATTGTTAAGTTCAACAACAATTGAGTTGATATTAGCGATTGAATCACTCAAAGAACCTACAACGTTTTCAAGACGGATTGTATGTTTTTCGCCTGCAGTAAGGTAAACGTAAAGGGTTTCACCCTTATCGTTTGAAAGTGATTTACCCTGCCAACCGTTAGAAAAATCAAAAGCAATCAAGTCAGCTTCTTCAAAAGGAACCTCACCATCTACAAGTAAACGTCTGTGCGACTGAAGACCTGATTTGTAAGATTGTTTAAATCTCAAGAAGATTTCATAATAACCGTCTTCGGGTACTTCAACCTCCCATTCAAGCCACTGTCCTGCATAAGACCATGTAGAACCACCTATAACGTTAAGAACAGTTTTTGTATAATTAAATGGACTGTTCTTAGTAGAAGTACGGTCGGTCGAAGCAACCATATTTTGTTCTGACTTTTTGTAGGTGTCTTCCGCTTCAAACTTCTGACCCCATTCGCCATCCTTGATTTGACCGTACTTTGTAACGTATTCCTTATAGCTCATTGACTTTATAGGATTGCAAAGTGTAATATCGCCAAGTACGAAGGGCTCGTTAAACGAATAAACAACCAAACTGTGTGTACCCTTTGTGAGGTAAATTAAGAAGGGTTGGTCGGAAACACCTGAATCACTTACGGCAAACTTTTCATTCCAGTCAAAAAGCTCAACCTGTGTGGTGTTGTAATCGTTACCTGCGGTATCTTGCTTAATACCTTCCGAAGAATTATATGTACGGTTTAAAGAGAATGATGTAAGGTCAGTATAGGGAAAACCGTCGTCTACCTGTAAGCCAATGTTAATCTTATTGCCCGAACCTGCGATTGGATAATAAGAAAACTTAACCGAATAGAAAGCATCGGCAGGCACATCAACTTCATAAGAAATACTGCCGGCGGCACTTTCCCACTTGATAACGTTTTCCTTACCTTCGTAAGAATCAAGGTTTTCTATTTTGGCATCATCAGAAGCGGCATAATATTTATCGGCTTTTATAACGATACTATCAGTCGCAAAGGGTTTATCCCCTACCTCCGCCAAATATTTTTGATATGTATTGCTTTTATCCAATAAAAGCAAATCGATTTCTTCTGAAGTGTACGGCTCTTTATGAGCGGCAGCTACACTACAGATGGGCATCATAACAGTCACTAAAACAATTATTGCAACTGATAATGCCAATAGTTGTTTGAATCGCATAACACTTGACTCCTTACTATGATATTAGTAAATATTTTATTAATATATAATAAACGGGTAAAACGGCGAATCTTAAAACAGACCGCCGTTATGACACATTTATTGTGTCCAATATTTAATTTTGTTCTAAATTACTAAGTATTGCTCAAAAATACATAATAATCAAGAAATAAAATTGTAAATATTCACTAATTCAATTATAAACTATTTTCGACAAAATTAAATAGTAAATACTTGCGGTTATATGATTATTTTGTCGTATTAATCGCATTATTTTTTAACAAAAACGCTATGGTGAAAAATAACCATAACGTTTTTGTTATATTAAAACAACAAACAAAAATTAGTTGTTAAAATCACGCTTTTTTGATATAAATCCTGCAGCGATAACAACTGCACCGAGAACTGCAATTACACTTACCAAAACGATAACTTCCGTGCCAAAATTAGCATCGGTTTGAGCCGGACCGGTAACCTTTGTGTAAGCAACATTAAGCGAACCGGAAACACCTGTTCTACCACTAATTGTAGCCGATGTATAGTTTACGGCAATCTTATCCCCTGCTTTAACGTTGATTTCACCAAGATCAGGGAATTCAATTGTTTGAGTATTAAGACCAACTACATTAGCTTCGTTATTTTTAGGCCAAATCTTTGTGCCGTTTTTGTAAATTTCAACACTAGTTGTATTTGCGGCAGCTTCATTTGCCCAGTAAGGTTCATCTGCTAAACCACTACCGTCAAGAATACCAAATTCATCATAAAGAATAACACTACCGGGACGGTCTGCTGTAAACACTAATCGGATAGTAGATTTTGCCTTTGATTCTATACTGGTGTCAGGCCATAAGAAATGTGCGAAAACAATATGCTTATTCTTGTTTGTATCTAAACATACTGAAGAACCAAACCAGTCATCACCTGCCATCCATTGTGCAGAACGGAAGCCGTACGCTTCAGTACCTTTGCGAAGCTGTTCGTATTTCCAGCCAAATTCACTACCCCACGGGTCTTTACCAAATTCATCATCAGAAGTATAACGAGCATCTATTGACCATTTACCTGCAAACTTTACAGTTGTTTTATTTGCAGGATCATATTTAGCTGCAAGCTTTGAAAACTCATCATAAGCATTATACTTATATTCTGGCAAAATTGTGTATGTGCTATCGCCAACAACAACTTGATTTTCAGCCGAAGGTTCTTCATAGATATAAGCAACCTCAAGGTCGGTCAAAGTATGAGTAAAACCATTGTTAGAATCAAATTTTACAGTAATAACATCACCCATTGCAACTTCAATTTTACCCAAATCAGGGAAAGCAAGCGTTGTTGCATCAAGCTTAATTTTGTTATTTTCATTAGCGGTTGGCCAAATTACAGTATCATTCTTATAAACTGTAACAGTCATTTCGCGACCGCTTCCATCCCACCAAGCCCAATAGGGGTCAGAATCCTTCAAGGCGGTGAAAGAACCTGCTACATCATAAATGACAACTTCGCCTTCTTTAGGAGCAATATAGCTTAATGAAATATATGCAGAATTAGCATTGTCACCGGGGTTAATAACAAGACCGTTGTCTTGAATTACAATTTCATGCGCCCAATTGTCAGCAAGCCAGCTTTCAAAAACAAGTTTTGACAAATTACTTTTTTGGTAATAAACAAAGTTAGTGTCTTTACCCCAATCAGCATACTGTGCCTCAACTGCCCATGCAGTATTTGAAAGTGTAACGTTAGTATTAACATCAAAAGCGTTGTTCTTAAGTGCATTTGTAATTACGTCGCGAGCATTAGATTTTTCGTTAGGATTAATAAGGTATTTATTATTGCCAATAGTAATTTCTTCGCTTTGAACAGCATCTGTTGAACCACCGCCCAATTCCTCGTTTGCATCGGCAGTTGTATACGCAATAACAGGATTAATATCAATACCAGCGCGCGCGCTATAACCTTCAACTTTAACAGTGATTACATCTCCAACGTTTACTGTAATAGCACCAAGATCAGGGAATTCAATTTGTTCTCCACCAGCTTCGAACTTATTGTCTTCACCGTTTTTGGGCCAAAGAAGTGTATCATTTTTATAAATTGAGTATGTCACCCAATCTTTGCCAACATTATCCGAAAGCCAATCCCAGAAAGGTGTAGCATTAGGACCTGTTGAAGCAGATACAATACCTACTTTATCGTAAATTACAACGTTACCTGCTTCTTTAGCGGTATAATTAAGCTTTAAAGCATAAATTTCATCCGCACCAAGCCAAGGATGTGAGGGGTTAACGTGTAAACCGTTGTTATAAAGCGAAACTGAATAACAACCAAAAGAAACAGCTTGATTATAAAAAGCAATTTGGGTATAAGGTTCATCGGTTTTTATGTAAATAGGAGTTTGAAGTGTTGTACCACCCCAAAGTTGTCTGCCTTCCATCGACCAATCGGTATTAGCAAATTTTACATCAGGACCTTGATTGAAAGCGTTGTTTTCTCCTTCTGCAGTTGCATCAGGTGTTAAATTTTCGACTGCAGCCGCATAAGAATCATAAGCAACGAACTTTTTATCGGTGTAAATTTCATATTCATTTGAACCGATGGTAATTTTTTCAGTCGCAGAATCTTCTGCACTAACGCCAATCATCACAAATGAACTTGCAAGTATAGCTAATATAAGCACAACAGCAAGTATTGAGTAAACATGTTTTTTCATAAAAAACTCCTTATATTTTATTACATAAACAATTATATCAAATATATGGATAAAGTCAAACAAAAAAGTAATAAATAACAATTATTTCAAAAAATAAAACATAAAAATGTTAAATATTACTAAAAAACAAAACGGCAGAACCGATTATGATTCTGCCGTTTTGAATAGTACATTCAAAAAGGGTACTTCCCTATTTAATTAGTTGTGAGCACGTTTTTTTGAAATAATGCCTGTTGCAACAACAATAGCACCAAGTACGGTAATAACACTTACAAGTATAATAACTTCAGTACCAAAGTTAGCATCTGTCTGAAGTGCACCTGTTGCAGTTACTTCAGTAAATGCAATGCTAGGATTACAAAGAACACCTGTGCGTGATGTATGTGTCTTTGCATTTGCAGAGAACACAAAGCTAATTTCGTCACCAATCTTAACATTGATTTCGCCAAGGTCGGGGAATGCAACTCTCTTATTAGTGTTGGTAATAATTACATCACCATCAGTAGGCCAGATTTTTTTATTATTCTTGTAAATTTCAATCTTAGTAGTAGCACTTGCACTTTCGTTTGCCCAGAAGGGTGAACGACCAACATCACCGTCAAACACACCAGTAGGATCATAAAGAATAGCTTTACCACTCTTGTTAGACTTAAATGTAAGCTTTAATACAGGACCCCACTTATCTTCAGCAATCTTATTATCTTTAAGACTGTCACAAGTTGGAGAAATATATACAGTTTCAGTTTCGGGAATTAATGTAACAGACGAATTAAAGAAGCAGTTATGCCAAGTATTAATCGTAAGATCGTTATCGGGATAAATACCTCTATAGGTTACATCACCAGGTCCCTTAACATCATGACGGTTATAAGGAATACCGGCAACATACTTCAAATCGCCCTTCCAAGGATTTTTACCGAAATCAACATCGTTTGTATATCTGTAAGCAAACTTCCAATTATTCTTGAATTTTACTTCGCTCTTATTCTGAACACCGTCAATTAATTCATTATAACCGGAATACATATCATACATTGCATCCTTAAGAACAGCGTAATTATTGTTACCAACG
The DNA here is from genome assembly GCA_045632165.1 of Acutalibacteraceae bacterium. Classification (GTDB taxonomy): domain Bacteria; phylum Bacillota; class Clostridia; order Oscillospirales; family Acutalibacteraceae; genus UBA737. The sequence continues at coordinate 18,515 of JAZQWD010000019.1, forward strand.
GTTATAATTTCTTTGTTGGGGTCTTCGCTATCTTCTGGTTCAGTAGCATTAGGATCGTAAATATAAGCTACTTCGATATCAGTAAATACAACGTCACGTGAAGGAAGCGTTGCACCTTTTTCAGCTTTATTATTTACTTCTTGTAATCTTAAAGTAAGGCGATCGCCTCTAAGAACTTCAATTTCGCCAAGATCAGGGATAACAACGCTATCATTAATGTCTGTAATATTGTTATCAACTGAATCATCTGTGGGCCAAATTGTTGCACCATTTAATAAGATAGAAACTTCTACGTTATTAACGTGGTTTTTAAGCCATGCCCAGTAAGGTGATATGTCATTTGCGGTAGGAGATTTGACAGCGCCGAGGAGGTCGTAAATTAAAACCTTACCGGTCTTAGGTGCCTTAAAGTCAAGGTCAATAATCGCACTTGCGGTATGATCATCCTTAACAAAGGGACTTACTGCAAGACATTCGTTGGTATCTAAAACAACTGTTGTTGCATTTTGCTGTGTTGTCCAGTGACCCTTATTATTACCAATCATAAATGCAGGGTATTCGCTATAAGGTGCAGGACCGTAGTGAAGTACAGAATCATAAGAACCATTCCAACGTGCTGTTCTTACCTGCCAAACTGATTTTGATAAGTTAACAGCGGAATAAGCATTAACATCTAAACTGCTAACTGAAGCTTTTAAAGTATCGTATGCGTTAAATTTACCCTTTTTTTCAATTGTATAGGTTTTATCGCCTAAAACAATTTCTTCTGTTTCGATGACTTCTTCCTCTTCATTGCTTTCTTCAACCTTAGCATAAGCAATTGCAGGGTTCATAAAGATACCTGTACGGTCACCGAAAGCAGAAACTTGAATAGAAATCACGTCGCCTGCCTTAACCTTGATTTCACCAAGATCAGGAAATTCAATTGATTCATCGGGAGCTTCAATCTTATTATCCTGTGTGCCTTTAGGCCAAAGCTTTGTATCGTTCTTGTAAATTGAGAATGATGCCCATTCTCCGCCTTCTTTACTGGCGCTAATCCAAGCCCAGAAAGGTGTTACGTTCTTTTTGGGTGAATAAACTGTACCGTCAACATCATAAAGAACAACATAACCATCTTCAGTAGCAGTAAAATTCATATTAATAGGTTTAATCTGCGGGTCTTTTGCAAGCTGCCAACCGTGTGCAGCATTTACATAAAGTGAATTTTTATAAACCGAAATAGATTTACGACCATAAGCAGGTTCAGTTGTGTAGAAGCAAAGTTGGTTATAATCGGTATGTGTTGAAATGTATGTAGGTCCTTTTAATTCAGGATTCCATAGTCCGTTACTTACAAAAGACCAAGGCTGGTTATCAAAAGAAACAGCGGGGCCTTGACCATATACGTTGTTAGGTTGTTCGGCAGTATTATCAGGTACCAAACCTTCAACAGCTGCGTTAATAGCATCAATAGCGGCAAACTTTTTGTCGGTATAAATTTCATAATCTGTCATACCGATTGTGAGCGTTTCGGTTGCGGGTCCTGCAATTTCTTCTTCAGCATGAACACCGAGCATCACAAACGAGCTTGCAAGCAATGCTAATGTGAGCACAACCGCAAGAATTGTAGAAATGCGTTTTTTCATTATAAAAATCTCCTTTACAAATTTATATTATAATAATACAGTCTACCTTACTATTATAATTTTTTAACACAAAAAGTTAAATATGAAATTCTTGTTATAGTGTAAAAAATTTGTTCTATTATGTGAAATCAGCACTTCACTTATATTTACATTTTATAACAATTTGATAAAAGTACATAATTTTTATAAAAGCGATAGAGCAAAATGCCCTACCGCTTAAATATATATTTATTCTTCTATGTTTTCTTGAGATGCTTCGGTCGAAGATTCGTCCATTTCAACCGGTAAAACTTTCTTATTCTTTTTAGCAACAAGAATGATTACAACAACTGCAATTAAAATAAGTGCTGCTGCACCAATAATAACATAAAGAATCCAACCTAAACCGTTATTGTTATTATCTACATCGTCCGTAGGTTCGGAACTAACGTTTGTATCAACATCTACATCAACTTTAGGAATTTCATCTTCAATTAATTCGGTATAAGCAACAACAGGGTCAACAAAAACGGTGTTGTTTTCCCAAGTGTGTTCATAAGATTTAAGATGAACTTCAATTTCGTCACCTTCAGTAACTTTAAAACGACCGGTAGTACCTGCCTTGGGGAATTCAGCAGTCATACTGTCTACAGAAATTTTTACAATATCTGAAATGATAGTATCATTCTTTTTAATACAAAGTTCAACGTAACCTGAACCTTTAGGGTCGCTAAATGATTTAAATACTGAATCAGGTGTTGCGCCCTTGAGTTGTCCTTCATTAAAGAGTACAACATAACCGGATTTAGGTGCTTTAAATATAAACTTTGCTTGACCGCAGCAAGCTGTCCAAGGACCACGAAGAGTTAACGCTAAGTTTTCATTAACCTTATCAAGTGCAACAGAAGAAGCATAGTTTTGCATACGTTTTGCTACAACTTCCTCGTATTTTTTATCTCCCGGTTTTGCATAATTTGCAAGGGGTTGAGGAGTGATAGTAGAATAGTTATCAGCTACAGGACCATCATGAGTAAAGTAATAAGTAGTTGAATACCACCAGTCTTGACCTACTTCAAGTTGAAAACTCCATACAGAATCATCCATATCAACTTCTTCACAATCTTCAGGTTCTAAATCTTCAACAACTTCAGAAAGTGATTCGTATGCACCGTATATTTCGTCTTCGAGAATTTCCCATTCTTGACCGAACACTTTTATAGTATCTTCAGTGGGAAGCGCAGATGCCACAATACCGGTAAACATTGCAAAAACTAATGTTAAAGCAACAAGCGAAGCAGCAAATTTTTTAAATAAGCTTTTCATAAGTAATACTCCTTGAAAAATAATTATATCAATAATTTATCAAAATTTATTAAAATAGTCAAGCAAATTGTGCAAATAGTGCAAAATTTTACTAAAGAATATAAAATACAATATAAAAAGAGCACTCAATTGAGTGCTCTTAAAAATTCAATTATTATTCAGTTTTTTCGTCTGTATTTTCTTCTATTGGAGCTTCATTAATAGGTGTTGTACCAATAGCTGCCTTCTTCTTTTTAGAAACAAGAATGATAACTACAACAATAGCAGCTGCAACAACTAAAACACCAGCGCCGATGATTACGTAAAGAATCCAGCCAAGACCGTCATTATCGTCTTCATCAGTATTTGTGTTAAAGTCATCAACATCATCGAAAGTATCTTCAACTTCGGGAACAGGTTCTTCAATTTCGGTATATGCAATAACAGGATTAAATGTTGCAGTTGTGTTACCGCCAATATATGTGCCGTTATATTCGCTGCTTTCAAATTTGCTTTCAAATTCGCCGGCAACATCTATACGAATAGAAATGATGTCACCTTCAGTAACGGGCATTACACCGGTTTTGCCAAGTGATGGGAAATCAACTGCGCGGTTGTTTTTATCAAGAACAACGCAATCTTCTTCCATAGGCCAAACCTTAACGTCGTTCTTTTCAACGGTAATTTTCCAAGGACGATTTTTATCATTCTGGAATGAATAAAAAGGAGCTTCTTCACTGATAGCAGCAATCTTATTACCAAATTCTTCAAATAAAACAATTTTACCTGTGTGCGGAGCAACAAAGTTTATCCAAGTATTTGAAGAACAAGACCATAACGGTTGGAGAGACCAATAAACATTATCATCAGTTTCATTCCACTCGATCATCATTTCGTGTGCATTCCAAATTTCACTGTTATTTTGGTCTGTAGTGGAAGAAATACAAATACAATTAAAACCTTCCCATGTGCTTTCGCGCGCAAACCAGTTTTCTTTTATACCCCAAGGACCATCAGTAAAGTTTTGACGGTGAGAAACATTCCATTGATAACCATCAAAATAAACTTCATCCATAGCGGCATGGTCAAGACCTAAGGTTACGCTTTCAAGAACTTCACGAAAGCTATAAACTTCACCTTCAATAATTTCGACACCTTCAGGAAGTGTAGGAAGCTTCATTTCGGTTTCATCAGCAGATGCAGTCATACCTGTAAACATTGCAAAAACTAATGTTAAAGCAACTAAAACTGATAAAATCTTTTTAATTGATTTTTTCATCATAATTTCTCCTTTTCGCGTTTTTACACGCCATTATATGAGTTAATTTACCAAAAAAACTATATCAAGTCAAGAAAAAAATATCAAAAGTGCAATAAAATCAAACGATTTAAAAATAATTATATCAACAAACGATATAAATATCACACCACTATAATTAAATGATAAATTGATATGCTTTACCTGCTTCGTATGTTAACTTTCCGTCAACTATTTTAATGTCTTTAGTCTTAACCCATTCGCCATTCTTATATTCACCTTCGCTTGCCGATTTAATACCGCCTTCTACAGTAATAGAAGCAGTTTTCATAGCGTAAGTGTAATAGGTAGAATCATTTTCTTTAATAAGTAAAGCCACCGATCCGTAGCGGTCGTTAGAACAATCAGTGCTAAAGGTAAACCCTTTACCTAAATGCGACTTAGTTTCAACAAAATTCTTTTCCATAAGATTGTTGAAATAGGTCATATTAGCATTGGGAGAAACAGCGATAAGCTCAGCTAAATTTAAAATAGAGTGATTCATCATTATAAATTCACTGGCAACAACATCTCCGCCGCCTTTATACACCCCTGACAATACGTGAGAACCATCGCGCAAAACAAATGGGTTATCTTTACTTTCAAAATAATAAAGACCGGTAGAATCAGGGTCACAAGTTTGGTCATATACATAACGGTGTAGCATATAGTAACACATATTATAACCGCGGCTTAACAAATAGTTTGTTTGAGCAGGCACGTTCCATTGACAAGCACCAAAGCCAACGTAAAAAGGAAGATTTCCCTCTTGTTCAATATGAGTATTGTGAGGCGTTTCATTAAGAGTATAATTGCCGTAACCTGTAGAATCGAGATAAGGTAAATCAATTAAACCCTTGACCTGTGCGGCAAAATCACGACCTTCAATAATTTGATCCCAGCCCGATGACATAAGTGTTGTATAGGTAAGCATTGAATAAGAGCTTTCTTTAACTGCCTTTGCCATTTCACCAATAAAGTTCACTACGTTACTATATTGACTATACCAAATACCTTGACCGCCTTCAGCGTTGTTAGGTTCATCTTCAATTTGAATACCAACAGTTCTACGGTCAGTATCGTTAACGTTTAACCAAGCACAAATTTGCTGCAAAACGTATTTTTCATCTTCAATAAAGCCCGAAGCCGAAAAATCAGGAATAAGCTTCTCTGCTGCTGACCCCGTACCGTAAATTGGGTTACCGTATTTATCCTTTAAAGGTGGATATTTATCAAGATTATTTTTCTGCCATGATTGATAACCACCAAAACCGCAAACCATATGACCAAACCATGTAATAACTATATTAAGATCATACTTTTTTGCAATGCTATATTGATATTCTAGCAAACTGAAATCGACCTTATTTCCGTCATACATACCACCCAAGCTTAAATAAATGCTTACCGTATTAAGCCCCGACTCTTTAATAAGTCGCATACCGTCATCAAACATCTTCTTAAGTTCAGAATCGGTAATTTTATTATAGGCATATTGATAATCTTTTGCTGTTTCAAGATCATCGTAACGGAAGTGCATACCTCGCATTAAAAATGGTTTACCAAGGTGATATATTACCTTCTTATCCCCTACTGTTTTAAGTTCGGCAACAGTTGCAGGAATAAGTTTGCTTGTTATATACTGACCATCCGAGTCAATAATTTCTGCTGTATTATATTTGGTTACATCCCAAGGTGTTTTCTTATTTTCCACCTTTGCACCTTTAGCGTTACAACCAACTAAAAAAACAATAACAAGCGACAACATTAATGCTGCAAATCTTGTAATTTTTGGAAATTTCATAATAAAACTCCTTAATAATTTTCGCTATCAAATAATAATTTGATATGCTTTTCCGGCTTTATAGGTCATTTTGCCGTCAACAATGGTTACGTCTTTTGTCTTAACCCATTTACCGTCTTTATAAACCCCTTCACTTGCAGATTTAATACCACCTTCTACCGTTATAGTAGCAGTTTTTGAAGCGTAGGTATAATATGTTGTATCGTTTTCTTTAATAAGCAATGCTGTTGAACCATATTTATCGGGTACACAATCGGTTACAAAAGTAAAACTTTTAGAAAAAACAGATTTTGTTTCAGATAGTTTATTTTGCATATGTTGATTAAAATAAGCAAAACCGTTATTAGGTGTAATAGCAATAATTTCGCTTAACGATTTTATAGAATTATTCATAATTATAAATTCGCTTGCGATTACGTCTAAAGCGCCGTTATAACCGCCGCTAAGTATTCCCGTGCCATCGCGGTATATAAACTCATTATCTAACGATCCACCATATTCAAAAAAGCCTTCCGAACCGGGTAAATCATTTTTGTTATAATACATAATCAACTGATAATAGCCAATACCGTATCCACGACTTAAAAGTTGATTGGTTTGACTGGGCACAGACCATGCGGCCGGGCCAAATTCAACCATAACACGAGGATTACCTTCTTGTTCAACAGCTGATGTACTTAGAGCTCCGGGATTGGTTTCAGCTGTGTAATTGTCATAACCGACAATATCCAAATACTCAAGGTCCATCATTCCCTTGATTTGGCCATTCCAATCGCGACCTTCGACAATTTGATTCCAGCCCGAGGACATAAGATTTACGTATGTAATCATAGAATACGGGCCTTTTTTAACGGCTTTGCCAAGTTCATTAATCAAATTAATCAATGAACTATATTGACTAAACCATAATCCATGGCCGCCTTCTTCGTTATTGATTTCATTTTCAAGTTGAATACCGATTGTTCTGCGGTCGGTATCGTTGACGTTAAGCCATGCACAGAACTGCTCAATTGCGTCTACCTCAACATCAATAAACGATTGAACAGATAAATCCGGAATAGGTCTTCCCTCTGCACTTTTCGTTGCATAAATAATATTGCCGTTTTCGTCTTTAAGGGGTGGATACTTATCAAGGTTTTTTAACTGCCAATCTCTGTATCCGCCAAAGCCACAAACGTCATATCCGAACCAGTTCCACATAATTTTAAGGTCATA
>JAZQWD010000020.1:0-5575 GCA_045632165.1 Acutalibacteraceae bacterium
TTCAATCAGGCGAATATGTATATTTCGGTGTTTCAACTAACATTAAACCTCAAAAAGCTTCTGCTTTAGAAGAAAATAACGGTTGGTACAAGTATCTTTTAGGTACTGTTACTAAGGACCATACTGACAAAGACGGTTTCGCATTCCAGATTTGTAAGTTCCACGCAAACCGTAACGAAGGCGCTTCAATCGACGATATTTATATCGACCGTGTTGAAGTTGTAGAACGTACACCTGATTTCGAAAACCTTAAGTATACTGAAAAATTCTTTAACGAAATTTCTAACTCTAATTTCGAAGAAGAGGTTACCGATCAAAACTGGGGTCCCTTGACCGATGGTGCTACTATTGAAAAGTTTACCAAGAAGGAACACGATTGGCAGGGTAACTTCGGCTTTAAGTTTGATGCTGCTGCATCAAACGGTAAGGAATATGTAAGAATTATTCCTATTGCAAAGCTTAACAAAAACTATACATTCGCAGCTTGGACCAAGCTTTCAAAGGGCAGTGATATTACCGTAGGTCTTTATAGCGACGGTAATTATACAGTATTTGAAAACGTTAAGAACGGTGAAACAGGTAAGCTTCCCATGAAGGATGACGGCAAGTGGAACCGTGTTAACTTCAGCTTTAATTCCGGTAATGCAAAGAATGCATACCTCGTAATTAAGGGTACCAAGGGTACTTTAGAGCTTGATATGGTTGAATTATTCGTTGCAGAACGCGGCTTTAAGGTTGACCCAAATACTTACGGCGATTATAAGACTGCTTTCCAAGAAACAGACCCGATTGCTTTCCCTGACAAGGTTATTACCGAAGAGGTTCTTGTTGAAGATGGTAGCGATGGTACAAACAATAAGAAGTATCTTATTACTAAAAAGTGGGTTGGCCCCAGTGTGCTTGTAATAGTGCTTTCTATTGTTGGCGGTGTGCTTGTTCTTGCAGCCGCAGCAGTTGCTGTTATAATTGTTTTGGCTAAAAAGCGCAAGAAGAATTAAAGGAGGTACAAAACAATGACTAAAAGAATAATTGCTTTAATTTTGGCTTTGGTTATGGTTTTCAGCGTTGCCGGTTGCGGTAAATATGTTGAAACCAAGGTAGAAGTACCTGCTGATAATTCTGCTGCCAAAGACCCTGTATATGAAACACAAACCTTCACCGAATCTGACCCTGACGTTTTAAAACTTGACGTTGAAAACAATAAGGTGTTTAATGACGATTGGAAGGGCGTTAACGCTATTAACCAGGGCTTTATGTTCTTGCCTGATGAGTACGGCCGTAATTATACCGACGCACAAATCGAAGAAGAACTCAAGAGAATGGACGATATGGACGTTGGTATGGTTCGTTCTTATATGGACGCCGGCTTTGCTTTTAAAGAGCGTAACGGTGATGAGATAACCTACGACTGGGACAGCGAAAGAATGCAAGCCTTCTATAAATGGCTTGACGCTATGGAAGAACGCGATATCGAAGTTGCAGTTAATATGGGTTGGGGTATTGGCTCTATTGCCAATGCCACCACTCAAGACCATCTTAAGTATACAATTCCTTGGTATCAAAGCGGTCAGTTGAATATTTATTCGGATATGATTGATATGTATACCGATTGGGTTAAGCTCTTTATTGAAGAGGTTATTATTAAGCGCGGTTACGATATTGAATATTTCGTAATGTTTACCGAACCTTATCACTTTAATGAATATACCTTCTATGTAGCTCCCGGTAAAAAGGAAACTAAAAATGCTTGGGAAGTAACCGTTGACGTCATTAAGGCAACCGATAAGAAGCTTAAAGACGAAGGTCTTCGTGATATGGTTAAATTAACCGGTCCTCAATACGGTTTAAGCAAAGAATTCTATGAAGGCGAAACCTTAGAGGAAGAAATTAACTGGTGGATTAGCAGAATTAACGACTATATTGACGTTTACACCTTCCACTGGTACATTCCTACCTGGCCGGGCGCAGGCACAGTTAACTCATCCGCATCTGTTTACGATGATAACTATGAACTTTGGGTATATTATTTCGAACAGTTTGTAGAAATCATTTCTAAAACCGGTAAACCCTTCTGGTTTGACGAATGGATGTATGGTGGTAACGCAATTAATAACCAAAAGACCGATTTCTATGCACAGCAAATTGCTCAAACGGTAGTTGCAGCAATGAATGCAGGTGTTAACAGCTGTATTTACTGGCAAATGTTTGAAATTGTATGGCCTACAAGAACCGATACAGGCGGCGAATTTAAGGATGGTGTCCATATTTTAGGTACTGCACCTTCACTCTACCAAAGTGCAATTCCTTATAAGCTTTTCTACGGTTTCACTTTGATCACAAGATTTGCCGGCGAATTTAACAACAACAAGGTTTACTTTGCTCAAGGCGAAAACGGTGTTTGTCTATCAATGGTAGAGTATGAAAAAGACGGCAAAAAATATCAAAACGTTATTGTCGTTAATACCAGCTCTATGGAACAAAAGATTAGCATCAACTTTGAAAAGAGTATCGGCAAGAATATGTATAGATACTTGTTTGACCCCGCTACTGTTGTACCTAATACATCAGCTGAAATGATTGGTGCAGACAAGGGCTTTAAAAACGTTGATAAAATCTTACAGGATACAATCCCCGCGGGTTCTATCTCTGTTTATTCAACTGTAAAAGACTAAATTTTTATCAGACTATCCCGATTTTATCGGGATAGTCATTACGCTATCTTTAAGGAGGACTAAAATGACTAATAAAGAATGGTTTAAAGAGGCAAAATTTGGTATGATGATCCATTGGGGATTATATTCTTTGCTTGCCGGTGAATATAACGGTCAGCGTTATGACTATAACGATGAAATGGTAAAGGGTTGGGACCCCGTTGGCGAATGGATTATGCCTCGCTATGAAATTCCGATTAAAGAATATGAAAAATTAGCACAAGCTTTTAACCCTGTTTTCTTCGATGCTGACGAGTGGGTAGCTCTTGCAAAAGAAGCAGGTATGAAGTATATCGTTATTACAAGTAAGCATCACGAGGGCTTTGCGCTTTTCGAATCCGAAGCTGACCCCTTTAACGTGGTTGACGCAACCCCCTTTAAGCGCGATATTATTAAAGAGCTTGCTGAAGCTTGTAAGCGTCAAGATATGAAGTTTGGTCTTTATTATTCACAAGAACTTGACTGGCACGAAGAACACGGCGGCGGTTATAATATTACCGAAAAAGACCTTAAGGGCTGCCGTTGGTCAAACCATTGGGATTTCCCCGAAGGCGAAAAGGATTATTCAATCTGCTTTGAAAAGAAGATTAAGCCACAGGTTAAGGAAATTCTTACAAAATACGGCGATTTGTGCCTAATTTGGTTTGATACTCCCGGTGTTATTACACCCGAGCAGAGTATGGAACTTTATGAAATGGTTAAGAAATATCAACCTAACGCACTTGTTAACTCACGTATCGGTAACGGCGTAGGTGACTACTTCTCTTGCGGTGATAACGAAATCCCCGACGACTATATGACAACACTTTATGAATCTGCTTGCACCCTTAACGACACTTGGGGTTACAAGAGCTTCGATAACAACTGGAAATCTGCTGAAAGAGTTTTCGAAATTAAAGAACACCTTAACGAACGCGGTATTAACTATCTTTTAAACGTTGGTCCTGACGGTCTTGGTAGAATTCCTGCACCCACAATCGAAATTTTCAAAAAGCTTGGCGCTCTTTTAAGAGAAAAGGAAGCTAAAAAGGGTGAATAATTATGGCAAAAAACAGATATATCGGTGATTATCCCGTAATCGGTATCCGTCCCGTAGTAGACGGCAGACGCGGTCCGATGAAGTTGCGTGAAAGTCTTGAACCTCAGGTTTGGGCACTTGCAAACGCGGCTAAAAAATTATTTGAAGAAAATCTCTTCTATTCAAACGGCGAACCTGTGAAGATTGTTATGGCTGATACCACTATCGGTCGTGTACCCGAAGCCGCCGCTTGTGCGGATAAATTCAAAAAAGAGGGTGTTGATATTACCCTTTCTGTAACACCTTGCTGGTGCTACGGCTCTGAAACAATGGATATGGACCCTCACACAATTAAGGGTGTTTGGGGCTTTAACGGTACTGAACGTCCCGGTGCGGTTTATCTTGCCGCAGTTTTAGCAGGTCACGCACAAAAGGGTCTTCCTGCTTTTGGCATTTACGGTCATGAAGTACAGGATACCGATATGGTAGATACTATTCCCGAAGACGTTAAGGAAAAACTTTTACGCTTTGGTCGTGCCGCTATTGCGGTTGCTACTATGCGCGGTAAATCATATCTTCAAATTGGTTCTCAATGTATGGGTATTGCGGGTTCTATTATGGACCAGGATTTTATGGAAGAATACTTCGGTATGCGTGTTGAATCGGTTGACGAGGTTGAAATTCTCCGCCGTATGGAAGAGGGCATTTATAACGAAGAAGAATATCAAAAAGCCCTTGCTTGGACTAAAGAGCATTGCAAAGAGGGAAGAGATGATAACCCCGAAAGCGTTGAATTCTTGGGCGAAACAAGAAAAATTAAGTTTACTGAAGAAGAAAAAGAAAAACAGTGGGAATTCACTGTTAAAATGTATTGCATAATTAAAGACCTTATGGCAGGCAATAAAAACTTGCCCGAGGGTTGTGAAGAAGAAATGGTTGGCCACAACGCAATCGTTGGCGGCTTCCAAGGTCAGCGTCAATGGACCGACCATTGGCCCAACTGTGACTATCCCGAAGCGCTCTTAAGTTCTTCGTTTGACTATGAAGGCGCTCGTGAACCCTTCACTTTGGCTACTGAAAACGACGTTCTTAACGGTATGGGTATGCTCTTTATGAGATTGCTTACTCATAGAGCACAAATCTTTGCCGACGTTCGTACATATTGGTCACCTGAAGCTACAAAGCGTGTTGCTAATTACGAATTTGAAGGCAAGGCGAAAGAATCACAAGGTGTTATTCACCTTTTAAATTCCGGTGCGGCTTGTCTTGATGCATCGGGCGTATGTACCGATGAAAACGGTAACGCTATTATGAAAAAATGGTGGGAAGTTACCGACGAAGATATCAAGAAGATGACCGACGCTACCGTATGGTGCGAAGCCGGCTTTGATAACTTCCGTGGCGGCGGCTTCTCAAGTCACTTTACCACTAAAGCAGAAATGCCCTGCACAATGATTCGCCTTAACCTTGTAAAGGGCTTAGGTCCCGTTTTACAAATTGCCGAAGGTTGGACTGTTAACCTTCCCGATGAAGTATCTGATACTTTAATGGAAAGAACTAACCCAACATGGCCTTGTACTTGGTTTGCTCCCCGTACCGACGGTAAAGAGGGTAGCCCCTTTAAGACCGCTTATGACGTAATGAATAACTGGGGTGCTAACCACGGCGCAATCTCTTACGGTCATATTGGTGCAGACCTTATTACAATGTGCTCAATGCTTCGTATCCCCGTTTGTATGCACAACGTACCCGAGGATGATATTTTCCGTCCCGCTTGTTGGAATGCATTCGGTATGGATAAGGAAGGTCAGGATTATAGAGCTTGTCAGACCTATGGTCCTCAATT
>JAZQWD010000021.1:0-2125 GCA_045632165.1 Acutalibacteraceae bacterium
GGGAATTGCAATAATCTTTTCGTCGTTGCGGCCGTTATCAATCATGGTAATAACACCGATAGGATACGCCTTTACAAGTGTTAACGGGTCGAGCGTTTGAGCGCATAAAAGTAAAACGTCAAGCGGGTCGCCGTCGTCACCGTAGGTGCGCGGAATAAAGCCGTAGTTTGCAGGATAGTGAGTTGAGGTGTACAAAATACGGTCAAGCATAATAAAGCCTGTTTCTTTATCAAGCTCGTATTTTTTCTTGCTGCCCTTAGGAATTTCTATAACACAAACAAATTCTTCGGGAGCTATGCGCTTTGGTGAAATATCGTGCCAAATATTTGCCATATTAATTCTCCTTAAAATTCAAAAAGTTCAGTGCTGAAATATCTTTCGCCCGTATCGGGTAAAACGGTAACAACGGTTTTACCTTCACCTAGCAGCTTTGCCATTCTTAACGCAGCGGCAACGTTAGTGCCGCTTGAAATACCGCACAAAATACCCTCTTCACGAATAAGGCGCTTTGAGGTATTAATTGCTTCTTCATCGGTAACGATTGCCGTTTCAGAAAAGATGTTAAGATTTAAGTTTTCGGGGATAATGCCGTCACCAATACCCATTTGTAAATGAGTACCAATACTACCGCCTGATAAAATAGCCGCGTTTTCGGGTTCAACCGCCCAAATTTTAATGTCGGGGTTATGTTCTTTTAACACTTCACCAATACCTGTTAAAGTACCGCCTGTGCCAACACCCGAACAAAAACCGTCTATTTTACATTCGGCTTGCTGTAAAATTTCAACCGCTGTGGTGTTGCGGTGAATTTTAGGGTTATCGGGGTTAATGAACTGCTGTGGCACCCAAACGTTTTCATCTTCTTCAGACATACGAATAGCGGTAGCCAAACATTCCTCAATACATTTACCAATATCACCGTCATCGTGAACCAAAATAAGCTCAGCGCCGTACGCTTTAACGAGCTTACGACGTTCTTCACTTACCGAGTCGGGCATAACTATAACAACCTTATAGCCCTTAACCGCACCGATAAGTGATAAACCAATGCCTTGGTTGCCGCTTGTAGGTTCAACAATTATAGTATCTTTATTAATAATACCTGCTTTTTCGGCTTCGGTTATCATACTGTAAGCGGTGCGGGTTTTAATAGAACCACCTATGTTCACACCCTCGTATTTAACCAAAACCTGCGCGCTTCCCGCAGGAACAATTTTTTGTAGTTTGATAAGCGGAGTATTACCCATCGCTTCCAAAACGTTATTATAAAACAAAATCAAATCCCCCAAATAGTATATGTAACTTATATTTTAACATATAATGGTTATTTTTGCAATTAATATATTTCTTCTTTACCATTATATTAATAATTAAAATACTGCGTTCCAAATAAGTGCGAAGGTTGTAAGCACTGCCAAAAATCCAAAATTAAATAGCGAAAAGGTAACTATGTAATGCTTAAACTTTGACGGATTGTGCTTTGCATATTCGCGGAAAGTAATTAAGCTTGCAAGTGATGCAATTAAAGTACCCGCACCGCCGATATTCACACCAACAAGTAAATCGGCATAGTTGTTTGTAAACTGTGATAAAAGCACCGCCGACGGCACGTTGCTGATAACCTGACAAGATAATACCGAAAACAAAAGTGTGCTTTTTGATAAAAGGAACGAAAAAGCCGCACGCACAACATCAATTCGCGCCATATTACCCGCAAAGATAAAGAAAAATACAAAGGTAAGTAATAACGGATAGTCGACCGACTTTAAAGCATCTCTATCCATAAACAATAAAAACAGCGGAATTACAATTAATCCCCACCAATACGGCACACCGCGAAAAACAATTAAAATACTAAACGCGAATAATATTAAATAAATTATCGTTCTAACAGCTGGCAAATTTACCCTTTGTTTTTGCAAAAGCACCTTTTCGGGCTTTATAAAAACAAGACAGCAAACGGTTATTAAAATTATAGCAACCACAAAGCAGGGCGCCATTATACCCATAAACTCTAAATTATCAATTACAAAAAACGAATAAAGATAAGGGTTTTGCGGGTTGGCAAAGGGGGTTAGCATACCACGCAAATTTGCCGCGATATTTTGCAAAATAAAGGTAACTT
>JAZQWD010000022.1:0-4780 GCA_045632165.1 Acutalibacteraceae bacterium
GGCGGTTTAAGTGGTAGCGTTAAAATTGCGCTTGACTACTTTGACGCTTCAATTAACCGCATCTCTGCTTGGACAGTAGGTCTTCGTAACGCTCAAAAAGCATTACTTATGGCTTTACTTACTCCCAATATGACCGATTTACAAAATGCAAATAACTGGACCGAACTTATGGTTAAGCAGGAAGAAGCAAAAACACTTCCTTTTGGCGATATTTGGGCTGAATACTGCAAGGTTTGCGGTGCACCCGCTGACGGCGAATGGTTCGCGACAGTTAAAGAATATGAAACTGAAATTTTAAAGGAGAGAAACTAAAATGAAAGATATTTTTACTGCACCCTTTGTACAAGAAATGATGAAAACAACCGCTAATATGTACCGTCTTGGTTGGGACGAACGTAACGGTGGTAACATCAGCTACATGCTCGAAACCGAAGAAGTTGCTGAATACCTTGACCTTGATAATGTAATCCGCACAATTCCTACCGGTTTTGACGCTACCGATCTTATCGGCAAAATCTTTATCGTAACCGGTACCGGTAAATACTTCAAAAACGTTGAATTTGACCCCGAAACCAACCTTGGTATTATTCGTATCGCAAAAGACGGTACAACCGCTGAACTTCTTTGGGGTTACAAAGATGGCGGCAAGTTCACAAGCGAACTTCCTGCTCACCTTATGAGTCACATGGCACGTCTTAAGAAAGATCCTAATCACCGTATTGTTATGCATACACATCCCACAGCAACTCTTGCTATGACACATGTGCATGAACTTGATGAAAAGAAGTTCACTCACACAATTTGGGAAATGTGTACCGAATGTATCGTAGTTTTCCCTGACGGTATCGGCGTGCTTCCTTGGATGGTTTGCGGTAATAACGAAATCGGTGTTGCAACCGCTAAGAAGATGGAAGAATTCCGCTTGGTTGTTTGGGGACTTCACGGTATCTACGGTGCAGGTCGTGATATGGACGAAACCTTCGGTCTTATCGAAACCGTTGAAAAAGCTGCTCAGCTTTATATGTCAATTGCACATCTTCCTCACATCAACACAATCCGTGATGAAGAACTCAAAGCTGTTGCCGACGCTTTCGGTCTTGAGTATAGAAAAGATTTTTTAGATCTTTAAAATAAAAAATTGTTTGCCCAACTTCTTATAAAGGAGTTGGGCAATTTTATTTAAATAGAAAAAGGGAGACAACTTCGTCGTGAAGTGTCTCCCTTTTAAAGTTTTTTAATTTTATGTATATTATTCAGCAACTACGTTTTCAACAACAACATCTTCACTGATTTCTACGGTGTTTTTGGGCTTCTTTTTAATGTCGGCAAATTTAACCGCAACAGCACCAAAACCAATTAGTAATACAAATGTATTAAAAATTCTTGTGAATACGGAAAATGCTGAATAAAATAAGAATTTTGAAGATAAACCATTAATCAAGTGTGTAATTAAAGCAAAGAAATTGGTAACAAACGAAACCAAGAAAATTATTGCTAAAATTGCAACAGGAACGAAAATTAGAATTTTTAAGAATTTGGGCGTTTCTTTTTTAGTGAAAAATAAAATTGCAAACCAAAGTGCAACAGCAAACATTAAGAAGTATGCAAACATGTGTGAAAGTTGTGAAACAGCACTTACCGGAATATGTTCAAAATGTCCCATTTTGAATGCGTTAACAAATAAAGAGATAAGATTTATTAAAGAAACTAACCAGAATAAGGCTGAGGTGACTGTAATCGCAATTTTATCAAATTTTGTAAATATACCAATGGCTGTCACAAGGCAGGCAATAAAGTTTAAAATATTGCCGAAAGCAAAAATTGAATAAAAAAGGTTTTTTATAATCATACCAAAGGGTTGACCTAGAAGCAAGTTGTATATTGGGTTTAGGATGTAAGGGCAAAAGGCAAGATATAAAAATGACAGTGCCGCAATAATTGCCCATATGCTGATTTTTTTCTTTGTAAGTGACATTATGTACTCTCCTTAAAAAATATTTTTATAATTATAGCATTTTATAATATGAGTGTCAATTATAAGGTTGGATAAACTATAATTTGAATATATAAATTTAAAAGCGGTGGTTTCCCACCGCTTTTAATCTTATTTTTTAGCGAATTTTAAAACACGTAAAATTACGGGTGCTAGAATAATGTTGGTTACAAATTCAATAACAAAGTTAATACCTGCAAGGCCGATAAACATATATGCCGTTACGTTTGAAAAACCTGCGCTTACGCCCCAACTCTTAATAGTTTCAAGGAAGAATACGCAACAACCGAGTAGGAAAACACCTGTGTTTACAATGGGGCAGGTGATAGCCGCTGCAATAACTCCAAGGTATTGGTTCTTCTTTTCAAACGCCTTGTAAACAAGACCTGCCGCGATACCGCAAAGCGTACCTTTGGCTAAAACCGTAACTATCGTTCCTAAAAAGTCAACACCTAAAAATGGTGCAGCGTCACCGCTTAAAAGCACTATAACGCCAAATACAAAACCTAACCAACCGCCTACGCCAATACCACAGGTAGCAGCGCCAATAACTATTGGCACAAGGGTAAGGGTAATGGAAAACGTACCAAAGCGTAATGCCATACTGATGTATTGCAGCACGATTACCATAGCCGTTAGGATTGCCGCAAAAACTAATTTTTGCGTATTTTGTTTTCTCATTTTTGAATTACTCATTTTAATTACCTCCGATACTGTCCCGAAAGGGTACAGTTCATAATAATATTACAATCCGCTTTAGCGGTAATTGCTAATGATTTTTTTCGTATATCGCGCAAAGACCTTCAAGTAAAAGGTTTTCGTTATAAATAATGTTGTGGTTGCAGTGTGTTATAATTTCTCTTGAAAGACCACCGGTTGCAACAACTGTGGGGGTATCGCCAAGCTGGGCTTCAATTCTGTCTAAAAGACCGTCTAGCATAGCGGCAGTACCAAGCACAAGTCCCGATTGCATAGATTCAACCGTATTGCTGCCCACGACCGATTTTGGTGCTTCGATGGGAATGGAGGGTAAAAGTGCAGTATTTTCAGCCAACGCTTTTAATGTTAAGCGTACGCCCGCTGCAATAACACCGCCTAAAAATGCACCATCCTTATCTAAAACGCTTAAGGTGGTTGCGGTGCCCATATCGACAATTACGCAGGGCATACGGTAGGTGTCAATAGCGCCAACTGCACCTGCAACAAGGTCCGCGCCAAGCTGAGCAGGGTTATCAATTTTAATATTAAGACCGGTTTTAATACCGGGGCCAAGCATTAGCGGTACAATTTGACAAAGCTTTGCAACTGCACGACTGATACTCTTGCCTACTGACGGTACAACCGATGAAATTATACAGTCCTCAATATCGCTTGGGGACATATTGTAAAGTGATAAAAGGTTTTTAATATCTATAGCATATTCATCATCGGTTCTTTTTGTGTCGGTAGCAAGGCGGGCAGTAAAACCTAAAATACGGTTATTATAAGTGCCTAATGTTATATTTGTGTTACCGATATCAATAGTCAAAAGCATTAAAATCAGTCCTTTCAACAATATTATATATAAATATATAAATAAAATCAAGATTTTTATTGACAAATTGATTTTTGATTGTTATAATGGTTGGTGCTAAATGGGAGATTATGGTCTTCCTTAGCTCCTTGTTCCGTGAAGACACGGGACCAAAAGTCCAGAAGGAGGTGCAAAAGTAAATGACCAGTAAGTATGAGGCAGCTATGATTTTCACTGTAGCAAACGGTGAAGAAGCTACATTGGCTTTAAAAGAAAAGTTCAATGACCTTATCGCTAAAAACGGTGCCATTGAAAATGTTAATGATTGGGGCAAGCGTCGTCTTGCATATCTCATTAACGACGAAGCAGAAGGTTACTACGTTTTCTATGAATTCGAAAGCGAACCTACCTTCCCCGCAGAATTAGAGCGTATCGCAAAAATTACTGACGGTGTACTTCGTGTAATGGTTATCAAAAAGTAAGGCAAGGAGAAAAACAATAGATGTTTAACTTAGTTGTTTTAACAGGCCGCTTAACGGCTGATCCTGAACTCAAAACCACACCCAACGGCACTAACGTGACTACATTTGCAATCGCTGTAGAACGCCGCTATCGCTCGGGTGAAGAACGCCAAACCGATTTTATTAATATCGTTGCTTGGCAAAAAACTGCAGAATTTATTACCAAATATTTCAAAAAAGGTAATCTCATTGGTATCGAAGGTGCAATTCAAACCAGAAGATATCAGGATAAGAACGGTAACAACCGCACTGCTTTCGAAGTAATCGCAAACAACGTACAGTTTGTTGAATCTAAGAGAGAAGCCGGCGCTGAAGGCGCAAGCTTTAGCAATGCAGATGTTAATGATTTTGCAGAAATGGATGCTGTTGGTGATGACAGCGACCTTCCGTTCTAATTAATTTATAAATTTTACTGATAGGAGGCTTTAAAATGGAAGAAAGAAACGAAAGACCCATGCACAGAAAACCCCGCAAGAAGGTTTGCCATTTCTGTGTTGACCGTGTTGAAGCCATTGATTATAAGGACGTTGCATATCTCCGCAAGTTCATCTCTGAACGCGGCAAGATTTTACCCCGTCGTGCTACCGGCACTTGCGCTGCTCACCAGCGCGCATTGACAACCGCTATCAAGCGTGCTCGTCAGGTTGCATTACTTCCTTATGTTAATGACTAATATTTAACAAAACTAAACGCTCACCGATTGGTGAGCGTTTTTTTATGCCTATTTTTATTTATAACTTAAAATCAGCTTCC
>JAZQWD010000023.1:0-10877 GCA_045632165.1 Acutalibacteraceae bacterium
TGTTACTGCTTTTTTTAGTTCCGCTTTTGTATTTTTGTTTTAGAAGTTGGAATGAAATTTTTAATTTTTCACTTGTTAGTGGTATTGTTTGCGGATTACTTTTAATATTTTTCTTTTTTGCAACCCTTAAAGATTTTAACCTTAAAAATATTTATATTTATTCCTTTCCAAATATAAAAAAACTGCTTAAACAAAGCTTACCGTATATAAAATCCGTGACACTTCCCACTGCAGTGTTAGCACTTTATGCAAAGCATCAAAAAACCACAAAAATTGTTACGATAACAAGTGTTTTCGTGGGTAATGCTTTTTTGCTTATAAGCATTTTTAACTCAATTTTGCTTTTCGGTGCGAATATGGCGGGCAAGCTTAATTACCCTTATGCAATGGCAATAAGTACCGTTACTTTCGGTAATTTGTTTTCACGGCTTGACGGATTTTCTTACTTTATTTATTTCGTTACCACCCTTATAAAAATAACGGTTTGCGTTAAAGTTATACAAAAGGAAATAAAAAAATACGGCAGAACCAAAAATTAACGGTTCCGCCGTATTTTAAATTTTAAATTATAGTTTATCGAGCGGTGGTCTGTACAATAATTCCGAATTACGCATTACGAATTCCGAATTGGGCGTTAGCCCCATAAACCCTCAATTTACTTATTAATAACCACCGTAAAACGGCAACCACATTCG
Organism: Acutalibacteraceae bacterium; assembly: GCA_045632165.1. Classification (GTDB taxonomy): domain Bacteria; phylum Bacillota; class Clostridia; order Oscillospirales; family Acutalibacteraceae; genus UBA737. The sequence goes on from JAZQWD010000023.1 coordinate 696, forward strand.
GGTAAATTTTCGGCAAAAACCTCGCCATTTTCAATAGTTAAAATACGCTTAACAAGAGCAAGACCTAAACCGTTTCCCTCGCTTTTATGTGAGGTATCACCTTGATAAAATTTATCAAAAATATGGTTTTGTGCCGTACCCGAAAGACCTGCACCGCGGTCATCTACTGTAAAAAAGATTTTACCGTTTTCTTCCTTTAGGCGAATTATAACCTCACCACCGTTCGGCGAAAATTTAATAGCATTACCAATTAAATTTGCCCACACGTGGCGAAGCATATTTTTGTTTCCAAAATGAATAACGCTGTCAAGCTCTACGTCAAATTCAATATTTTTCTTTATCCATTCGCTTTCAAGTTCTAAAATTGCCTCACGAATTTGCTCATCAAGACAAAACTCCTGCCTTTGGCTTTGAATTGCTTGGTTTTCAATTTTAGAAAGCAATAAAATATTGCTTACAAGCGACGATAACCTTGTAGTGTTAAAAAGAATTTTTTCAACGTATTCCTGTTGGTCGCCGTTTAATTTTTCACAACCTTGAAGCAGGGTTGTATAGCCCTCAATAGCATTTATAGGAGTTTTAAATTCGTGCGAAACATTTGAAACAAAGTCGCTTTGCAAAATTTCGGTTGAATTAAGCTCCTGCGTCATCATATTAAAGCCCGCAAAAAGCTCCTGCATTTCCATTGATGATGATTTTGTTTCAAGCTGTACCGAAAAATCACCGTCGGCAACACGTTGCATACCGTCACGCAGGTCTTTAATAGGGTCAAAAAACAACTTAGACAAAAGCCGTGTTGCCACAAGCGATGCAACCAAGCTTAAAACCGCAAGCTGCGCAAGAAACGGTATCTTCGAAATAGCAGGCACAAGCCATTGCAAAAGCATTGAAACGCCAAATGCAAAGGAATTGCTTATAAGCACAACACCGCCTACAAGAAGTGTCATTTTGGCATTTAAGCTAAATTTTATCTTTTTGTGGCGCAGTTCATTAAAACGTTCAATCGCTTTCATATTTTAACCACCTTATACCCTACACCGCGCATAGTAACAATTTTAAAATCACGATTATCGCGGAAGCGTTCGCGAAGTCGACCCACGTGTACCTCAACCGTATGGGTATCACTGTCGGAATCATAACCCCATACCTCGTCCATAAGCTGTTGGCGGGTAAAAATTTTATTAGGGTACGAAGCCATTTTATATAAAAGCATAAATTCTTTTTGCGGTAAAACGGAGGTTTGCCCGTCAAAGGTAACTGTAAACGTATCACATTCAAGCACAGTATTACCTATGGTCAAGCTACGGTCGTTAATCATTTGCGAACGGCGCAGAAGCGCATGAACACGAAGCACCATTTCGTTAACGTTTATCGGTTTTACCATATAATCGTCACCGCCCGATAAAAAGCCCCTTTGCATATCATCAAAGGCATCCTTAGCGGTTATCATCATAACAGGTGTAGTGTTACCGCTTTCGCGCAGGCGGGACACAAATTCATACCCGTCCATAACAGGCATCATAATATCAGATATTATAAGGTCAAAATACTCATTAAATACCGCGTCAAGCGCCTGCTTACCGTCAGCAACCTCTTTGACTGAAAAATCATTTTTCATAAGCACGTGCGCAAAAAGGCGTCGAAGCTCACGGTCATCCTCTGCAATTAAAATTTTAAACATAGTTTTACTTCCTCTTAGTTTTACGGTTCTACCGTCTTATAAATATTATACTTTGTAAAACTAAAAAAAGCAAGGCAAAGCCCTGCTGGAATAATTATTACCTCTTACCTTTTGCTTCTTACTTTCCAAAAATCCCGTTCACAGATTTTTTAGTAAAAAGTGAAAAATAAAGAGGCAAAAAGTAAAATCCCACTTGCTGAACGCAAATGGGATTTTTGGCTGGGGCACTAGGATTCGAACCTAGGAATGACGGAGTCAGAGTCCGTTGCCTTACCGCTTGGCGATGCCCCAATATTTAATTAACAAAACTATTATACCCGATTTTTCCGCATTGTCAAGTTGAATTTTAAAATTAAAGTTGAATTTTTCGAAAAACTGTGATAACATATAGTATATAACTATATTTGGGGTTATAGCGCAGTTGGTAGCGCACCACACTGGCAGTGTGGGGGTCAGGGGTTCGAATCCCCTTAGCTCCACCATCAAATTAACCGACCTGTAAGGGTCGGTTTTAATTTTTGCTTTAAAGGGGATTCGAACAAGGAGGGATCGTAAGCGGAAGAAAACAACCTAAATGGTTGTTTTCGCCGACGTGGCAACGAGCGAAGCGAGGCGATAGGCGCGGGAGCGCCGGGACAAAAATCCCCTTAGCTCCACCATATTAAAATATATAAAACTAAAACCCCGTGCGAATGCACGGGGTTTTAAGTTCAAGTTTTTAATTACTTAATGATTGCTTTAGCAATGTGGTAAACACCGGGGATCTGGAAAGATTTGCCCATGAATGCCTGAATTGCAGCAATGATTTGGCAAACAAAAACATATAACGGAACGATGAATGTAAGGCTAAGAACGATAGATGCAACTACGCAAATAATCATAGAAGCAAGTTCTCTCTTATCTTCAACATCTAAAATGTCCTTGTCAACAATCCAAACAATTACAGCGGGAAGCCAACCGAAAAGCCAGCAAAGACCGAATGTAATATTTCTTGCAAGGTTGCCCTTAAGATACTTCTTATCCATTTTTACTTCCTCCCATATGTATTATTCATATTTCTATGATAATCTAATTATAACATTGTTTTATCGAAAATCAAGTAATTTATTTAAATATTTCAATCATTTTGTCGCATATTTTTCTAAATTGTTAGAAAAATCTTCAAAATTTAATTCTTGTGATTTCTGTTTAATTAATTCAACCAGTTTAATCGTGTACTTTTGACCACATTTGTTAACCATTTTACAATTTTCACAATTTTGAAGATCGCATTTTACAATAAATTCATCAAACGGATTTTTCTTGTTGTTTAAAGTTTCATAAAAGCTTGTTACCGTTTTTGGATTGTGTAAAAATTCAAGTGTTTTTTTGGTTTCTTCTTCGCTAAAACCATTTGTTTTTAAATCGAAAAACCGTTTTAGGCATAGCAATTTTTCAACCGCTTCACTTGTGCCGAATTTAATCATATTAGCAACTAAATTTGATATTGAATTATAGTTACCCAATTCAAAATTAACATACGCTAATGCTGCATTAATCAAGAAAATTTCTTCGTTAATGTCACAAGCAAGTGCAAGTTTGGCGTTTGTTGAAAAATATCCCAAAGCTTTGTCACGGCGAATTTCTTCTTTGATTTTATTTATATGCGTTAAAAGACCTATAGCGTCCTTTAAGTTTGCCTTTTCAGGATTTCTTAAGGTTTTAATGGCGGCGTCGCTGTGACTTAATATGCTGTGCTTTTGCGAAAGATTGTAATAAATTGCTTCGCTATAGTTTGGTATTATTACATGACAGGTGGGAAAACCCAAGCAAGAAGCGTCCATAACAATAATTTCTTTTTGAATGCTTTTGAAATAATTAATAAGTTCACTTAACAATTGTTGATTATTTGTGCTCGTAAAACCCATGTTGTAATTATATTCAAAGTTGGGCTCGTTTACAAAAAATCCGGGTGATTTTTTGTAATCACCGTTTCGCAATTCTATATAGGTGCTTTCATAAGATAATACGTCATTGTTTTCGTATATCAAATCTTCCCACTTTGCAAAGTTTTCAATATTTCGACCCTGAAAGCTTTCGGTTAGAGCTCTTTCTAAAGCGATTTCTAAAATAGGATTAGCACCGAAATGAACGTGATATCTACCAGTGTAGCTGTTTATATAACAAACACAAACAACAGGAAATTTTTCACCTAATGAACAATCTTTTATAACAACCTTTATGCCTTTTGATCTCAAATCGGTTATTATGTGATATGCGGCTTCAAATTTGCATAAAACATCTTCCGGTATATCAGGAACAGCAATTTCTTCGGTGAGAATTTTAAATTTGTTATAACGCTCCACTATTTCAGAAATTGCTTGAACAATAGCTTCTTCTATCGTGTTACCTGCGGCAGCACCATTAGTTCCAAAAACCACCTTTCGAAGTTGAGAGGGCACGTAAACTGTTTTGCCAGTCATTAAATTATAAAATGGAAGACAGGGTACTTTGTCATTTTCTGCAAATTGACGCAGTATTTCTTCATTGGTCATTTTAATTTTTGTGTGTTTATATAAATTTTCGGACAAGTCGTTATACCAATTATTTTTCAACGTATCAGAATTTAAAAGTTCCTCTACAGGTATATCAATGTTATTGCCAATAACTTCGTTATAATAACCGTTTTTTTGCACAATTGCTTTTCCTATCATACCAAGTTGGGTACGTTCCATAAATTCGGCATATGCACTTGCACGCGCAAATTCACGTGTCATACCCTTGCCGTTAGCAGAAAAAAACCCACCCTTTAATTTTAATGATAAAGAATGGCAGTGTAAAACGCCCGATTCTCGCCAAGTTTCTTCGGTTTCAATGCCATATCTGTTAAGTATGGTTTGAATTTTCTCTACGGTTTTTATAGGTGATTCATCTTTGAACTGTGCATCGCGTAATTCAGTATTCAAAATTTCCACCACGTTGCATCGCTCCTTCGTTAGTATTTTCCTTTTCTAAATACCGTTATAGGTTTAATTATATTATATTTTACTTTTTTGCGCAATACAAATTTGCTTTGGCTTTATTGGTGAAAAAATTCATCCACCGCAGCAAGATATTCCTGTGGATGAGAGGGATATGCAAGCCCGTGACCCGCGTCGTCAACCATAATAATTTGCTTCTTTGTATGAGTTACTGCATAGTTTTGCTCACTCATATAGCAAGGCACAAAATCATCAGCTTTTCCGTGGAAATAGATTATCGGCACTTTAGCGTTTTTAACAGCATTTATAGGTGAATCTTCTTCCAAATCAAAATGTCCGTAAAGTCGCGCGCCCAATTTTACAAACGGATAAGCAAGGTTTGGCGGAAGCTTCATATCCTTTATAACTTTTTTTATAATTTCTTTAGCAGAGGTATAACCGCAGTCGGCAAGAAGACCTATAACGTTTTCGGGCAAGTCCTTATCGGCGGTCATTAAGACGGTAGCCGCACCCATCGAAATACCTGTTAAAATAAATTTTCTGTCATTATCAAAATAATTAGCCGCAAAATTTGCCCACGCGAGAGCGTCGCGATGCTCGTTTACACCAAACGAAATAACGTTGCCCTCACTTTTTCCGCTTGCGCGCTGTTCAACAATTAAAGCGCTGTGACCTAGCTTAAAGCAACGCTGAACACCGCCCGACAAATCTCTTTCAGCACAGCCGCGATAACCGTGAAACATAATTTCAACAGGCGCGTCTTTGGAATATTCGTAAAACTTACCGCAAAGCTTTAACCCATCGAATGAGGTTATTTCTAAATCTTCGTGAGGCATTTGGCGGGTTTCAAGGGTCCATTGTTTGATTTTATCAATGTATATGCCGTAAATTTCACCCTCGGGGAACATTATATTTTCCGATTCGTCATCGATACGGTCGGGCTGATAAAAAGCCATTCTATAGCATACGTATGCAATAATAAGCACCGCCGCAATTAAAACAGCTATAATTATTAAAGTTATTATATACTCCATATTATCACCACTGTTTATTTTATCACCAATATAAAAACTTTCAACCCTATTTTATTAATTCTTGCAATTTTTTGTCGAATAATGTAGAATGATTTTCGAGGTGGAAAAATGGATATTGAAGTTAACTATAAAAACAAAAAGCGTTATAAAACCGCTAAATACCCAATGAAACAACGCCTTTTTTGGATTTGGCTTATTCGTTTTCTTTCAAAGATAATGCTTATCGGTAAGGAATATAAAATTGAAAAGATTAATATGGAGGGTTTAAAACCGCCATATATGCTACTTAGTAATCACATGCACTTTATTGATTTCGAGTTAACCGCACAAGCCACTTGGCCTTATTCGGTATCGAACGTTGTTAGTATTGACGGTTACGTTATAAAGTGGTTTTTGCTTGAATGGATTGGTGCAATTTGCACCCGTAAATATACAAACGATTTACATTTAATAAAATCTATTCGCCACGTGCTTAAAAGAGGCGACATTCTTTCAATGTACCCGGAGGCACGTTATACCCCTTGCGGTACAACCTCATTTTTGCCCGAAAGCTTGGGCAAGCTTATAAAAATGAACAAAGTACCCGTTGTAACGGTTATTCACCGCGGCAACCATTTATATGCACCTTTTTGGAACTTTAGAGACAAGCGAAAAGTTCCGTTTCATACTACCTTTACACAGCTTCTAACCGCCGAACAGGTAGAAGAAATGTCTGTTGAAGAAATCAACACCGCAATTAAAGCTGCTTTACAGTATGATGATTACCGCTACCAAAAGGAAAACGGTATAAAAATTAAAGAAACCACCCGTGCCGAGGGTCTTCACAAGGTGCTTTATCAATGTCCTAACTGCAAAACCGAATTTTCAATGAATTCAAAGGGCGAAGAACTGTTTTGCGAGCACTGCGGTAAGCGTTGGGTGTGGCAGGAGGACGGTTATATTCGCGCACTTTCGGGCGAGACCGAATTTGACCATATTCCTGACTGGTATAACTGGGAAAAAAGCGAAGTGCAAAAGCAAGTTGCCGACGGCAGTTACAGCTTTGAAGATGAGGTTGAGGTGTTTTCCCTCCCTCGCGTTTGGCGATATATACCACTTGGAAAAGCAAAGCTTACCCACGATATAAACGACGGTTTTATTTTAGAGGGCTTTTACCGTGGCGAAAAATGGCGAGTTCACCGCTTACCTCAGCAAATGAACAGCTTGCACGTTGAATATGATTTCGGTCCGCTTAAGAAGTTCGATTACGTCGATATTTCTAACGAAAACGATTCGTTTTATTGCCGTTTAACCGACCGCAATCGCCTTACAAAATTGGCATTTGCAACCGAAGAAATTTATTTAAAAATCCAAAAAGAAATTAAGCAAAAATTAAATAAATAATTTAAGCCGCGTTAAAAAACGCGGCTTTTTTCAACAAATGTTGAGGTTTAGTTGAGGTTAAGTTGCAAATTAATTTGTATAATTTTGTCGTAAAATGTAAAATTATGTAATTTTTAGGGGGATTTTACGTGGCAACAGCATATATTCTTTATAACAGCAAAGCAGGTAAAGGCGAAAATCTTGATGCTCTTACCGCAATGCTAAAGGACGATTATAAAATTATCGACGTGCTTAAGGTTAAGGATTACGACCTATTTTTAGGTGGGCTTGAAAAGGATGATTACATAATCATTGCAGGTGGAGACGGTACAATTAACCACTTTGCAAATGATACTGCAAATATTCAGTTTGAAAACGACGTTTTGCTTTATCCCAACGGCACAGGCAACGACTTTGCAAAGGATGTTGGCAAAGAAAAGGGTTGCGAACCGTTTTCGATTAAAAAGTATTTAAATAATTTACCCACCATTACCGTTAACGGTCAAAAAAGCTTATTTATAAACGCCATTGGTTACGGTATTGACGGCTATTGCTGTGAGGTTGGCGACAAGCAAAAATCCGAAGGCAAAACCGATATTAACTATACAGGTATTGCAATTAAGGGTTTACTTTTCCACTTTAAGCCGGTTAACGCTAAGGTTACGGTTGACGGTGTGGAATATAACTTTAAAAAAGCTTGGCTTGCGCCTGCGATGCACGGTAGATTTTACGGCGGCGGTATGATGGCTGCGCCTGAACAAAACCGCGAAAGTGAAGATAAAATACTTTCGGTAATGGTTTTCCATGGCAAAGGCAGATTGCAAACCTTAATGGCTTTTCCCTCAATTTTCAAGGGTGAGCACGTCAAGAAGGAAAATATAGTTAAAGTTATTAAGGGTAAGGAAATTACGGTTGAATTCGACCGCCCAACCGCTCTTCAAATCGATGGTGAAACTGTTTTAGGTGTTACCTCTTACAGTGCAATTACCGCCGATGCAAAGGTTTTGGCATAATAAATATTAAAGCGCCGATTTTTTCGGCGCTTTTTTACGTTCAAATTATAGTTTGTCGGGCGGTGGTCTGTACAATAATTCCGAATTCCGCATTACGAATTCCGAATTGGGCGTTAGCCCGATAAACTCCCAATTTATAAATTACAACAAAATATATTTTTATCATATTGCTAATTTGAAAATGCTGTGATAAAATATAGACATACCCCTAATAAAAGGAGAATTATTTATGGAAGCTATTAGAAACAAAATTGGTTTTATTTGCGATATGGACGGTGTTATTTACCACGGCAACCGTATTTTAGATGGTGTGCCCGAATTTATAAACTGGATGCAAGCAAACAACAAGAAATTTGTTTTTTTAACAAACAGCCCTGAAAGAACACCTCACGAATTAAGTATGAAGCTTGAAAGAATGGGTCTTTCGGTTTCAGCCGACCATTTTTATACAAGCGCTATGGCTACCGCCGCTTTCTTGGCAAGCCAAAAAGAAAATGCTACTGCTTACGTTATCGGTGAAGCCGCTTTAACAAAAGCACTTTACGATAAGGGTATTTATATGAATGACGTTAATCCCGATTACGTTGTTGTTGGCGAAACAAGCACCTATAGCTTTGAAAAAATTGAAAAAGCTGTTAACCTTGTTAAAAAAGGTGCAAAATTAATCGGTACTAACCCCGATATTACGGGTCCGACCGAAAAAGGCATTATGCCCGCAACGGGTGCTCTTATTGCCCCGATTGAAATTGCAACGGGCAAAAAGGCATATTTTGTAGGCAAGCCCAACCCCTTAATGCTTCGCCACGGCCTTAAAAAGCTTGATTGCCACAGCCAAGACATCGCTTTTGTCGGTGATAGAATGGATACTGACATAATCGCAGGTATTGAATCTAACGTTGATACCGTTTTGGTGCTTTCGGGTGTTACCGCTATGGAAGACATTAATCTTTACCCCTACCGCCCAAAATATATTTTAAACGGTGTTGGCGATATTGTTGACGATACTAAAATTAATCTTGGTAAGCTTGATTGGTAATTTAAGGGAAGTGTTTTTATGAAAGCGTGTGTTATTCAACCCGCATATTCGACCGATTTTTCAAAAAGTGAGGAATATTTTGAAAAACAGCTTGAGTTATTAACAAAAGTTGATGAAAATGTTGATATTATCGTTTTGCCCGAATCGGCAGATTGCCCCTGCCTTGCAAAAAACGAAGACGAGCGAAAAATTGCTTTCGAAAAATTTAACGTTAAAATTTTAGATGCTTCAAAAGCGGCGGCAAAGCGCTGTAACGCTATTGTTTTTGTTAATGCTCGCGACACGGTTGGTGATAAGGTTCGAAACACCACATTTGCAATCAACCGCAAGGGTGAAATCGTAGGAAAATACTATAAACAACACCTTACCCCAGGTGAGGTTGCCGCCCCCGATATTGATAGCGACTATACATATAAATATAACACCCCGACGGTGGTTGAAATCGAGGGGCTTCGCTTCGGTTTTTTAACCTGTTACGATTTTTATTTTTACGAGTATTATTCGACCCTTGCACGCCTTAATCTTGATTTTATAATCGGTTGCTCGCATCAGCGAAGCGACAGCCACGATGCACTCGAAATTATTACCCGCTTTTTGGCTTATAACACCAATACCTACGTGCTTCGTTCCTCGGTTTCGATGGACGAAAACAGTAATATCGGCGGCGGTTCGATGATTGTTGCCCCAAATGGTGAAATTTTGGTTAACGCTAAAAGTCAGGTTGGTATTTTTACCGCTGAAATTAACCCCGAAAATAAATTTTACAAGCCCGCGGGCTTTGGTAATCCAAATGAGGCACATTGGCAATATATAGAAAAAGGTCGCAGACCTTGGCTTTACCGTCAAGCGGGTGGAGCAACCATACCGAACGACAGGGTTAAACCCTTTCCGCGTGTTTGCGCTCACCGTGGCTTTAACACAGTATCTCCCGAAAATACAATGCCCGCTTACGGTGCGGCGGTTGCGATGGATGCCGACGAAATCGAGTTCGATTTATGGCCCACAAGTGACGGTGAAATTGTTTCCTGCCACGACCCGAATTTGGACCGCGTTTCAAACGGTACGGGCAACGTTTTCGACTTAACCTATGAAGAAC
>JAZQWD010000024.1:0-7403 GCA_045632165.1 Acutalibacteraceae bacterium
ATGAATTAACCTTGGCTCCCCAAATTATCGTTGGTAATAAGTGCGACCTTATCGAAGAAGATGAAATCGAACGCCTTAAGAATTATTTCGAAGGTTTAGGTTATAAATTCTTCCCCATAATGGCGGCTATTGCTGAGGGTACGGACGAGCTTATAAACCACGTTGCAAGCGAGCTTCAAAAGCTCCCGCCAATTAAAATCTACGAAGCCGAAGAAAAGCCCGTAGAAGAGGTTGATAGAAATCGCCGTAAGTTCAAGGTTCGTTTTGACGGCACTTATTATTACGTTGAAGATTGCGATTGGCTTATGGAAGTAATGAACAACGTTGATCCCGATGACTATGAATCGCTTCAGTATTTTGAGCGTGTTATCAGGGAATGTGGCATTATTGATGCTTTGGAACGCAAGGGTTGTTCTGAAGGCGATACAGTTAAAATTTTAGATATTGAATTTGATTACGTTCCTTAATATTAATTAAGAGGTGTTTTATGGAAAACCCAAATCTTTTAAGCCCGTCGGTGCTTGCTTTTGTGGGTGACGCGGTTTACGGTCTTATGGTGCGTACCGCTTTGGCAGAGGTTAACCGCCCGTCAGGCGAGTTACATAAATTGTCGGTAAAGCTCGTTAACGCTACTGCTCAAGCCGAAGCATATAAAATAATCGAGCCACAGCTTTCCGAAAAAGAGGTTATGGTATTTAAAAGGGGCAGGAACTTTAAAACAGGTAACACCCCTAAAAATTCAAGCGGCGGAGATTATCACACCGCAACAGGGCTTGAAACACTTTTCGGTTTTTTATATCTTTCGGGTGAAAATGACCGTTTAAAAACACTTTTTAATATTATTTTCGAAAATTCAGAATTATCTTAAAATAAAAAATGGATACACTAAATGGTGTATCCATTTTATTTTTTAGGTGACTTATGAAAACAAGAATTAAAGAGTTTTTAACCGATTTAATTTATTATATTGTGGGTGGTAGTGTTTATGCAGTGTCGGTAACTACCTTTTTATCGGCTAACGAAATTTCACCCGGCGGTGTGACAGGTATTGCAACTGCATTAAATTATTTATTCCAAACACCTGTGGGCGGTGTTGTTTTTTTAATTAACATACCCCTTTTTATTGCCGCTTTTTTAAAACTAGGTAAGGGCTTTATTATAAAAACGGCAGTGGCAACAGCGGTTGTATCATTGCTTTTAGATTTTCTTGTAATTGTTTTACCGCAAATGCATATTGATTTAATTTTAGCAAGTATTTTCGGTGGCACTTTAATGGGGCTGGGGGTTAGCATAATTATGCTTCGCGGTTCTTCAACGGGCGGTGTCGAAATTGTTGCAAAACTTGTTGCACTAAAATACCCATATATAAGTATGGGGCGGCTTATGTTGTTTTTTGACTTTTTGGTGGTTGTGGTTTCGGCTTTTGTATACAAAAACGTTGAAAGCGCGCTTTATTCTACCGTTGCGCTCTATTCCTGCTCAAAAATAATGGACCTAATACTATACGGCGCGGACAAAGGTAAGGTTATTTATATAATAAGTGATAAAGCACAATATATTGTGTGTGATATTTTAAACAAAGTAGGGCGCGGGGCAACCTTTTTAGATGTCCGCGGTGCATATACAGGGGAAAGCCGACAAATGATAATGTGCACTGTTAGAAGGAACGAGGTGCATAACGTGTACGCCGCCGCAAGACAGCACGATAAGGCGGCATTTATTGTGGTTTGCGAAGCGGGTGAGATACTTGGAGAGGGTTTTAAAAAATAATTCGAAAATTGTCAAATAGTACTTGAAATTTCTATAATTTGTGTTATAATAGTTCTCGCACGCACTATATATCGATATATTGTGCTTGATTTTAGTAAAAAAATTATTTTGAGGTGGCAGTTATGAAGATCATTAAAAGAAGCGGTGCTGAGGTTACTTTTGACCCTAATAAGATCGTAATTGCTGTCACAAAAGCCAATCAAAGCGTTGTACCAAGCCATAGAATGACCGAAATTCAGATTAAAAGAATTGCCGAAGACGTTGAATCCGCAGCGGCTAATATGAACCGGTCGTTAAGCGTTGAAGAAATACAAGATATGGTAGAAGACCAAATCATGAATCAACGCGCTTTTGACGTGGCAAGACGCTATATTACATACCGTTATAACCGCGCTTTGGTTAGAAAATCAAATACTACCGACGAACAAATTTTAAGTTTGATCGAATGCAATAATGAAGAGGTTAAGCAAGAAAACAGTAATAAAAACCCCACTGTAAACAGTGTTCAGCGTGACTATATGGCAGGTGAGGTTAGTAAGGATATTACCCGTCGTATATTATTACCGCCTGATATTGTTGACGCGCATGATCGTGGTTTAATTCACTTCCACGATGCTGACTATTTTGCACAGCACATGCATAACTGTGACCTTGTAAACCTTGAAGATATGCTTCAAAACGGTACTGTTATCAGCGGCACTTCTATTGAACGTCCTCATAGCTTTTCAACTGCTTGTAATATTGCAACCCAAATTATTGCACAGGTTGCTTCTTGTCAATACGGCGGTCAAAGTATTAGCTTAACTCACCTTGCACCTTTTGTTGAAGTAAGCCGTAAGAAGATTTATTCCGAAGTTAAAGAAGAATTTGAATCATCCGGTTTGGATATTTCGGAAGATAAAATTGCTGAAATTACCGAAAAGCGCCTTTTAAAGGAAATTGCACGCGGTGTTCAAACCATTCAATATCAGGTTGTTACCCTTATGACAACTAACGGACAAGCACCCTTTGTTACTGTATTTATGTATCTTAACGAGGCAAAGAACGAACAGGAAAAGGCCGATCTTGCTTTAATTATTGAAGAAGTTTTAAAACAGCGTTATCAAGGTGTTAAAAACGAAAAGGGCGTTTGGATTACCCCCGCATTCCCCAAGCTTATCTACGTTTTGGAAGAAGATAACATTAAAGAGGGAACAAAGTATTGGGAACTTACAAAATTAGCAGCCAAATGTACCGCTAAGCGTATGGTGCCCGACTATATTTCCGAAAAGGTTATGCTTCAAAACAAGATTGATAAAAACGGTGACGGTCATTGTTACACATGCATGGGTTGTCGCAGCTTTTTAACTCCTTACATAGATGAAGAAGGCAAACCCAAGTATTACGGCCGCTTTAACCAAGGCGTTGTAACAGTTAACCTAGTTGATATTGGCTTATCGGCAAACGGTGATATGGAAAAATTCTGGCAGATTTTTGACGCTAGAATGGAACTTTGCCACCGCGCACTTCAAGCCCGTCATGAACGTTTGACAGGTACACTTTCTGATGCCGCACCTATTTTGTGGCAGTATGGCGCGCTTTTACGTCTTAAGAAGGGCGAAACTATTGATAAATACCTCCACGGCGGTTACTCAACCATTTCGCTCGGATATGCAGGTCTTTGGGAATGTGTTTACGCAATGATAGGCAAAAAACTCACCGAAAAAGAGGGTGAGGAATTCGGTCTGGAAATTATGCGTAAGCTTAATGAATACACCGCTAAATGGAAAGCGGCTGAAGTAATTGACTACTCACTTTACGGCACACCGCTTGAAAGCACAACATATAAGTTTGCAAAGTGTCTCCAAAAGCGTTTTGGTATTATAAAGGGCGTTACCGATAGAAATTATATTACTAACAGCTATCATGTACACGTTACCGAGGATATTGATGCATTTGAAAAACTAGCGCTTGAAGCTAAATTCCAAGCATTATCACCCGGTGGTGCAATTTCTTACGTTGAAGTACCCAATATGCAAAACAATCTTGACGCGGTACTTTCGGTTATGCAGTTTATTTATGATAACATAATGTATGCCGAGCTCAATACCAAGAGCGACTATTGTCACGAATGTGGTTTTGACGGTGAAATTGAAATAAAAGAAGATGAACACGGTAAGCTGGTTTGGACCTGCCCTAATTGTGGCAATACCGACCAAGATAAGCTTAACGTTGCCAGAAGAACTTGCGGTTATATTGGTACTCAGTATTGGAACCAAGGCCGTACTCAGGAAATTAAGGAAAGAGTTTTACATCTTTAAAAAAATAGGGCTTTCCTAAAACGGAAAGCCCTTAGATTTTGGGGTCTGTTATGAATTATGCAGTAATTAAAAAATTTGATATTGCTAACGGCCCCGGTGTTAGGGTTTCACTTTTTGTAAGCGGTTGCCGCCATAAGTGTAAAAATTGCTTTAACAGCGAAGCGTGGGATTTCGGCTACGGTAAAGAGTTTACCGACGAAACGGTTAATGAAATTATTGAAGCACTAGATAAGGATTATATTGAGGGCTTTTCACTTTTGGGCGGTGAGCCCTTTGAACCCGAAAACCAAGCAGGTATATATAAGGTTTTAAAAGCAATAAAAGAAAAATTGCCGCAAAAAACAGTTTGGTGTTATACCGGCTTTGATTATGAAAAGCAACTTATAAAAGGGCTTGTCGGTGATAAAGAACTAACCTTAAAATGTTTAGAGCTTATTGACGTATTGGTAGACGGCAAATTTGTAGAAGAACTTAAAAGCCCCGCGCTATTGTTTAGAGGAAGTTCAAATCAGCGTATAATTGACGTTAAAAAATCGCTTGAAGAAAATAATGTTATATGGCTCGACGGTGTTTGGGAAAGAAAAATGGGTTCGGGCAATATTTACGAATAGGGGAAATATAAATGAAAGTAAATTTTAAAAAGCTAGACGTTAATGCAAAGGTGCCGACATACGGCTCTCCTTATTCCGCGGGTGCGGACTTATACGCTTTAACAAACGGTGAAACAATTACCTTTTTACCCGGTGAAACCAAAATCATTCATACAGGTATTGCGATGGAAATACCGGTTGGCTATGCGGGTCTTATCTATGCCAGAAGCGGTATTGCAAATAAGCGCGGTTTAGCGCCATCAAATAAGGTTGGTGTGGTAGATGCCGATTATCGCGGTGAGATTATGGTATCTTTACATAATCATTCAAACGAAACACAGGAAATTGCCGATGGTGAACGCGTAGCACAAATGGTTATTGCACCGTTTTTAGCAGTTGAATATACCGAGGTAGAAGAACTAACCGACACCGAACGCGGCACAGGCGGTTTTGGTTCTACAGGTAAGAAATAATTAATAATTTATTAACAAGGAGTAACAATATTGTTACTCCTTATTTAATTGACAAATGTGTGCTTTTGGGGTACAATATTAAGGCAATATTTTTGAAAGGAGCCGATTGCGTGAAGAAATATTATTATTGGGCATTCTTCCCGATAAGTATTTTTTATTGCGAATTGTGGCTGCGCCTTTTCAGTGGTGAAAGGTTTTTTAACTGGGGGCTTTTGACCATCGCGTTGTTTTCGGTGGTTTTTGGTCTTCTTTCGCAGTTTTTATCTTTTAATAAAAATACAGGGCTTATAATTGTGCAATCAGTTTTAAGCTTATGGTATAGCGTACAAACGGTTTATCACAACATTTTTGGCACTTATATGATTTTATATTCACTAAAAGGTGCCGACCAAATTGCCGAAAGTGAAATGCTAGGTGAAGCATTTTTAGCTATAATAAAAAGCTTGTGGCAGGTTTTAATTTTATTCGTGCCGCTTTTGCTTCTTATTATTGGTATTAAAAAATTCAAAAAGCGCCATAGTGCAAAAAAGCGCGAGCTTTGGTATGGTGCTGGTGTTACCGCTGCAGTTTTGGTAATTACCTTGTTGCTTCGTGTGGCTATACCCTATTATAGGGATAGAAACGCAATTTTTGAAATGAACCGCAGCGTTTCTTATAACGGTCTTTTATATACCGAAATTTTAGATTTTGGGTATAACATTTTGGGTATTGATAACGGTTATGATATTGACCCCGACGTTGAAAATATTTTGCAGGGCGAAACCAACAAACCCACAAAATACGAACCCAACGTAATGAAAATTGATTTTGAAACCCTTGCCGCGCAGGAAACTGATGATACCGTAAAAGCGCTTCACGAATATTTTGGTGGTCGCACACCTACCTATCAAAACAAATATACGGGTATGTTTGAAGGGTATAATTTAATTCAAATCACTGCCGAGGGCTTTTCATATTTTGCGATTGATAAAGAATTAACTCCTACCCTTTATAAAATGCAGCACGAGGGCTTTAATTTTACTAACTTCTACACACCGATTTGGGGTGTAAGTACCTCTGACGGCGAATACGTTGCAACAACCGGTCTTATTCCCAAGGGCGGTATTTGGAGCTATTTTACATCGGGTAAGAATAATGTATTCTTCCCGTTTACAATGCCTCAACAGTACCTTAACGACGGTTTAAAGACGGTACGTGCTTATCACAACCACACCTATACCTATTACAGCCGCCATATTTCACATAAAAATATGGGCTTTATATATAAGGGCATAGGTAACGGTCTTGAAAAAGTGGTCAACCCTAAGCGTTGGCCCGAATCTGACCATGAAATGCTAAAGGGCACCACAAGTGAATTTATCGGTAAAGATAGATTTATGACCTATTATATGACGGTTAGCGGCCATCTCAATTACACCTTTATGGGTAACAGTATGGCGGCACGCCATAAGGATAAGGTAAATCATCTTGATTTATCAAGCAACGCAAAGGCATACCTTGCTTGTAATATCGAGCTTGATTTAGCGATGGAACATCTTTTAGACGCACTTGATAAGGCGGGTATTGCTGAAAAAACAGTTATCGTTATCACACCCGACCATTACCCTTATGGTCTTGAAGATAAGGAACATCCTGACCAGTATCACTATTTTAGCGAACTTGCGGGTCATCAAATCGACCCCGATTTAGAGCTTTATAAGAGCTGTCTTATAATATATTCAAAGGGTATGGAAAAACCGATTACGGTTGATAAATATTGCAGTTCGCTTGATATTATACCAACCCTTAATAATCTTTTTGGCTTTGAGTATGATTCACGCCTTTTACCCGGTACTGATATAATGTCAAACAGTCAGCCGCTTGTTATGTTTAATAACCATTCATTCGTGACCGAAAAGGGCTTTTATAATTCAAAAACAAATGAATTTAAGCTTTTTGAGGGGCAAGAACTTGATGATATTGATGATTACGTTGCATCAATGCGTAAGGTTGTAAATAATAAGTTTAAAATAAGCGCACAAATTCTTGATACGAATTATTACGCAAAGGTAATAAACCGCGAGCATAAATTATCGCAAAAATAGATTTAACACGGTAGAATAATTAATTCTACCGTGTTTTTTATTGGGTAAATTATAGTTTGTCGGGGAGATAAATTTACATTTACACCACGCGTAGGGGCAGGCGTCCTCGACTGCCCGTCACAATTCTACTATATTCGCGGACAGTCCGGGAGGCCTGTCCCTACAATGTGCCTCCAATTTAACCGA
>JAZQWD010000025.1:0-20366 GCA_045632165.1 Acutalibacteraceae bacterium
ATGTATGTGTAAGTGGTTTCACTAATTGCTTTTTCAATTAATTCATCAATGGGGAGATTTGCCTCGGCTTCTTCACACGACTGTAAAGAAGGGCGGGTTTTGGGGTGCTTGGGGGTGAATACCGTACAGCAGTCCTCATAAGGTAAAATTGAAGTTTCAAATGTGTCAATTTTGCGTGAAATTTCAATAATTTCTTCTTTATCCATACCAATAAGGGGACGAAGAACGGGCATATTGCAAACGTAGTCAGTTGTAACAAGTGCGGGAAGTGTTTGGCTTGCAACCTGACCTAAGCTCTCGCCTGTAATAAGCGCAAGTGAACCCTTTTCGGTAGCGATTTTTTGAGAAATTCGCATCATCATACGGCGCATAATAAGGGTAAAATAATCTTCGGGGCAATGCTCGGCAATTTGGTCCTGAATTTCAGTAAAGGGAACGATTGCAAGATTAATTGTGCCACTGTAACGCGCAACCTTTGATAAAAGGGTTTTAACCTTTTGCTCAGCGCGAGCGCTAGTATAAGGTGGGCTTGCAAAGTGAATAGCATTAAGACGCAAACCGCGTTTTGCCATACACCAAGCCGCAACAGGGCTGTCAATACCGCCCGAAATCAAAATGGAAGCGTTACCTGCAGTGCCAACGGGCAAACCGCCTGCACCGGAAATTTGTTCACCGCGCACGTAAGCGTTAAAATCACGAATTTCAACGTTAACCACCAATTCTGGGTTGTGAACGTCAACCGAAAGGTGAGGGAAGTGCGATAACAACACACCGCCAATTTCACGGCAAATTTCGGGTGAGGTTAAGGGGAAGCGTTTATCCGAACGCTTTGCTTCTACCTTAAAGGTTTTAACCTTTTTCAGGTCTTCGCGTAAATAATCGGGCGATTTTGCGATAATATCCGCCATATCCTTTTCGCAAACACAAGCGCGGCTAAATGCGGCAATACCAAAAACGCGCTTAATTCTTTCAAGTGCTTCCTCAAAATCAAAGCTTTCATCCTTGGGCTCAATAAAAATTGTAGACTGTGCTTTTTTAATATTACATTCACCTAAATCGCGAATGCTTTTGCGAATGTTTCTAATTAAAATATCTTCAAAATTGCAACGGTTAAGACCTTTAAGGGTTAATTCACCGTTTTTAATAAGTATAATTTCCTTCATTTTAAAACCTTTCTAATTTGTTTTTTGGCGATAGTAAGTGCATCGTAAAGCTTGTCTATATCAGCAACGGTTGTTGAATGATTAAAGCTTATGCGAAGCATAGAATCCTGTAAGCTTTCGTTTGCGCCAATTTCCTTTAAAACGTAGCTTGTACTACCCTTAGCACAAGCGCTACCGCTTGAAACGTAAATACCCTTGCTTTCCAAAAAGTGAAGCATTGTTTCACTGCGATAACCTGGGATTGATATATTTAAAATATATGGTAAGCCGTCGTTAAACGAATTTACAATAACGTCACCGTCAGCAGTTAATTTATCTTTTGCGTAACTATAAAGTTCGCGCATTTTTAAAAGCTGTGACTGAGGGTTTGGCAAATCTTCAACCGCACCGTGTAGCGCTGCGATAAGGGGAACACATTCAGTACCCGAACGCATACCGTCTTCTTGACCGCCGCCAACAATAAAAGGGGCAATATGGCATTTTTTGCTTTTATATAAAAATCCAATACCCTTTGGGGCGTGTACTTTGTGACCGCTTGCGGTTAGCATATCAATACCAAGCTTTTGCACGTTTATCGGCATTTTGCCATAGCCCTGTACGGCATCGGTATGGAAATATGCAAACGGTGCAAGCTCTTTTGTAAGTTTAGCGGCTTGTTCGATCGGCTGAATTGTGCCAATTTCGTTATTAACAAGCATAATGCTGACAAGCAGGGTTTTATTGTTTAAAGCACTTTTTAAATCATCAAGTGAAATAACACCGTTTGAATTCGGCTTTAAATAAATAACCTCAAAGCCAAGGTCTTCCATTCGCTTTGCCGCCTCTAAAACCGAGGGGTGCTCAATGGTTGTGGTAATGATACGGTTGCCGCGGTTTTTGCGATAAAGGGCGGACATAAAAGCCATATTGTTTGCTTCACTTCCGCAAGAGGTAAAGATAATTTCGTTTTCATTGGCATTTAGCGTTTTTGCAACCGCTATACGTGAAGCTTTGACGGTATCTTCGGCATTCATACCTAAAATATGGAGCGACGATGGGTTGCCCCAATTTTCCTCTAAGGCAATATTTAAATATTCAACTGCCTTTTTACAGGGTTTTGTTGTGGCAGAATTATCAAGATATATCATTACTTCACCTCCAAAGATAAATACTCACAATATATTATAATATATTAATAATAAAAACTCAATAGCGCCGAACATAAAATTTTCAAATTATTCATAAAATGTTGCGGTGATTAATTTGTCTAACTTTATTTTTAATCTTATATCAGGTGCGCTCCCGTTTTGCTTGACCGTGCTTGTAGGTGGATATTTTACTTTTAAAACCGGTGCTTTTCAGTTAAAATATTTCGCCCGTTCGTTTAATGCGCTAAAGGGTGAAAAAGGCGGATTTTCGGCAATGTGCAATTCGCTTTCGGCGGCGCTCGGTACGGGTAATATTGTAGGGGTTGCGGCGGCATTATCCACAGGTGGTGCGGGTGCAGTTTTTTGGATGTGGATAAGCGCTTTTTTTAGTATGATTATTAAGTCAGCAGAGATTGCTTTAGGTGTTTTTTACCGCAGTAAAAAAGGTGAAAATCACATTGGCGGACCGCATATTTACATAAAAAATGCAATGCCTAAAAAATCAAGCTTTTTAGGTGTGATTTTTGCATTTTTAGGGTTTGTGGCAACCTTTTTTTGCGGTAATATGACTCAAATAAATTCGGCGGTTTCGGGGGTTTCAAAAAGCGGTAACATACGGCTTTTAATAGGCATTTTGACGGCGATTACGGTGTTTTTTATAATTTGTGGCGGTGTACAAAAAATTGCCGATTTTCTAACAAAACTTTTGCCGTTTATGGCAATTATATATATACTGCTTTGCTTCGGTGTAATACTTAAAAATTACGGTGCTATACCGCAAGCATTTAAAAGTATTTTTATTGGTGCATTTTTGCCTAAAGCGGTTACAGGTGGTGTTATAGGCAGTGTTTTAAGGAGTATATCGGTCGGTGCATCAAAGGGTATTTTTTCGAACGAGGCAGGTGTTGGCACAGCGGCAATCGCACACTCATCGGTCGGGGAGGCAAAGCCGTTTAAACAATCGCTTTACGGTATTTTTGAGGTATTTATTGATACAATACTTTTATGCACATTAACGGCATTGACAATTTTAACAAGCGGGGTTATTATAGATTATAATAAAGCGCCCGCATCAACCCTTACAATTTCGGCACTTTCAACCCTTTATGGCAACGCATCGAGCTATATTTTAAGCGGCTTATTGTTGCTTTTTGGTATATCAAGCGTTATCGGTTGGGCAACCTACGGTATAAGCTTTAGCGAATTTTTGTTTGGTAATACTGGCAAAAAAATATTTATAGCCGTTTATCCGATTTTTACCGTTGTGGGAGCGGTACTGTCGGCAAGTTTTGTTTGGCAAACAGCAGAGCTTTTAAACGGCGTTTTAGTAATTATAAATCTTTTAGTGTTAATCTTTTTGTCGAAAAAGGTTGTTTCACTTTTAAAGGAGAAGAAAAATGATTAGAAGAATAGAAAATCTTCAAAAAAACTTACAAAATGATGAAGCGTTTATAATTTATTATGGTCCAAACCGCTTTTATTTAACGAACTTTAATTCATCGGCGGGTATTGTGTTAGTAACCCCTAAAAGCGCCGATTTTATTGTTGATTTTCGTTATTACGAAAAGGCGAAAAGGGTTGTAAAAACCTGCAACGTAATTTTAAGCGATAAAATTTGGCAACAAATCAGCGATATTTTAAAAAACCAAAATATTAAAACAGTTTATACCGAAGTCCGTACACTTTCTTTAAGTGAATTCGCGTCTCTTAAAAAGAATTTAAGCGGTTTTAATATAAGTGATGATAAAACGAAAGAGGATTATTTATATTCGCTTCGTTCGGTTAAGAGCGATGAAGAACTTAAATTTATGCGACAGGCACAAGCAATTACCGATGACGGGTTTGAATATATTTTAGATTATATTCGCGCAGGTAAAACTGAAAAAGCGATTGCATTAGAGCTTGAATTTTATATGCGCAAGCACGGAAGCGATGGAATTGCTTTTGATTTTATTGTAGTAAGCGGTGAAAATTCATCTTTACCACACGGTACACCCACTGACCGCGTAGTTAAAAACGGCGATTTTATTACAATGGACTTTGGTGCAAGGTTTAACGGCTACTCAGCCGATATGACCCGCACGGTTGCATTAGGCGAGGTTTCAGACAAACAAAAATTAGTTTATGATACGGTGCTAAAAGCACAGCTTGAGGCAATTAAGCAAATCAAGGTGGGGGCTGTTTGCAAGGAAATTGACGCGGTTGCCCGTAATATTATTAATGACGCGGGCTTTAAGGGTTGCTTCGGTCACGGGCTTGGTCACAGCTTGGGTATAGAGGTGCACGAATCGCCGTCGTTTAATTTGAGGGATGCAACCAAGCTTCAAAGCGGTATGGTATTATCGGTTGAGCCGGGGATTTATATCGAGAATGAATTTGGTGTGAGAATAGAAGACGTTATTTGTGTTGACGATAGCGGTTGTGAGATTTTAACTAAAAGCAATAAAGAGCTTATAATTTTGTAAACTATTATTTATATACAAAACAGCGGTAGAAACTGATTCGTTTCTACCGCTGTTAATTTATATTAGTTTACCCCAACAAAACGTCACTTATAAGCATAACGCAAAAGCCGACAAGCAGGGCATAGGTTGCACCGCGTTGGTTGCCGTGCGCGTGGGTTTCGGGTATCATTTCATCACTTATAACGTAAAGCATGGTACCGCCGGCAAAAGCAAGAGCAAAGGGTAAAATTGTGGTGGATATGTTAACCGCAAAGTAACCTATAAAGGTGCCGATAACTTCAACAACACCCGTAATCATTGCTAAAATAAAGGTTTTACGGGGTGATGCACCTGCGGCAAGCATTGGTCCGATAATTACCATACCTTCGGGGATATTTTGAAGCGCAATACCGCCCGCAATTAAAAGTGCTTGTGAGGTGTCGCCCGAACCAAAACCCACACCTGCCGCAATACCTTCGGGGAGATTGTGTATTGCGATAGCGGTCACAAATAGCAAAACCTTGCTTAAATTTGCGTTTGGGTGTTGTTCGGTGTCAACGCCTATAATTTTGTGCATGTGCGGTACCAGCTTATCAATAAGGTTAAGACATACTGCGCCCGCAAAAATGCCTGTAATTGCATATAAAAGCCCCAATTTTCCACCGTATTCAATAGAAGGCAAAACAAGACCTAAAACCGCTGCGGCAAGCATTACACCTGCGGCAAACGAGATAATAATATCTGAAAATTTGTGTGAAAGTTTTTTAAATATAAAGCCGATAAAGGCGCCGAAAACAGTAGCCCCGCCAACGCCTGCGGCAGTTAATAAAACAAGTTCCATTTAATTCACCATTATGTTAAAAAGACCTTGGCATAAGCCAAGGTCACGGCTTTATTCTTCTGAAAATTGGTCCTTGGTTGCGCCACAAAGAGGGCAAGCAAAATCATCGGGTAAATCTTCAAATTTTGTGCCAGCTGCGATACCGCATTCTTCACAACCTAATTCTTCATCGTAAACCCAACCGCAAAGGTCACATACGTATTTTTTCATAAAAAAACCTCCAAAGTTATTTTAATAATAGTATACCTGTTTTTTATAAAATTTTCAATATGTTTTAAAAATTTATGATATATTCTTCGGCGAAATGAACGGCGGTAGCACCGTCACCAACCGCTGTAACCACTTGACGAAGTGGCTTTGTGCGAACGTCACCTATGGCATAAACACCATCTATATTGGTTTTTGTGGTTTCGTTGGCAATAATATAGCCGTATTCATCAATATTCAAAATATCTTTAAAAAGCTCACTTGCGGGCTTTCTGCCAATGCTTATAAATACACCGTCAAGTGTTAAACCGTTTATTTCATCGGTCTTTAAATTTTTAATTTCAGCACCTATTACCTTTTGGTCAAAGATAACACCTGTAAGCGCGGTATTCCATAAAAAATCTACGTTTTCGGCTTTTCCCAGGGGTGCTTTATAAACGTGGGTTGCCTTTAAAGTATCACGTCGGTGAATAAGATAAACCTTTTTGGCAAGGTTTGAAAGGTAAAGCGCGTCACTTACTGCTGAATTGCCTCCACCTACAACCGCAACGGTTTTATCTTTATAAAATCTACCATCACAATGAGCGCAGTAATGTACCCCCCTGCCGGTTAGTGCCTCTTCATTTTCAAATCCTAACTTTTTGGGGTTTGCCCCTGTAGCTATAATAACCGTTTTTGTGTGATATTCACCCATAACGGTTTTAATTTGCTTTACCTTGCCCGAAAAATCAACCGCAATAACCTCATCATATTCGGTTATCGAGCCAAAGCGCTCGGCTGACTGTTGCATTTTCATACCCAATGTAAAGCCGTCAACGCCTTCTTCAAAGCCGGGGTAGTTATCAATATCACCCGTAAGTGCCATTTGACCGCCTACCGCCATTTTTTCCAGTACAAGTGTGCTAAGCCCTGCGCGTGCGGCATAAAGCGCCGCGGTATACCCCGCGGGACCGCCGCCTATAATTATAACGTCATAAAGCTTGTCCATTTAGCTTAGCCCTCAAGCATTGCCAAAATTTGTGCCTTTGGGCGTGCCCCTGCTGATTGGTTTATAACCTTTTTGTCTTTAATAACAACAAGAGTGGGAATACTCATAACTGAAAATTCGCCTGCAAGTTCGGGATTTTTATCAACGTCTACCTTTGCAACTATAAATTCGGGGTGTTCTTCGGCAATTTCATCAACGATGGGTGAAACCATACGGCAAGGACCGCACCAGGTTGCAAAAAAGTCGATGAGTATTTTTTTATCGGTGTTTATAATTTCATTAAAATTATCTTTGTTAAGTTCTATAACTGCCATATTACTTCTCCTTTCGGGTTATAACTTTATTATATACTATTTCACATAAAATTTCCATATAAAATATACTATAAATTTAAAGCAAAAAAAGCACGGTAATTTCGCCGTGCTTTCTTGCTATTAGTTTGGAATTTCTAAATGTTCGGGCGTTTTTTCTTGAAGTTCTTTTTGCTTTTTAATGGCGATATAGTCCATAAGTTCTTTTAAAAGGGTGTAGATTACCGCCGCTAAAGGCACGGCAATTAGCGCACCCAATACACTGCCTATATTACCGCCGACAAGTACGGCACTAATAACGATAACACCGGGAAGTCCCACTGCCTTACCAACAACCTTGGGATAAATAAGATTACCTTCGAGCTGTTGTAAAATAACCAAAAATACTACGAATAAAATGGCTTTTATGGGGTCGGTTATTAAGATTAAAAATGCACCGATAAATGCACCAACCAATGCACCAACAACAGGTACAAGTGCAGTGATGCAAATTATAAGTGAAATAATTGCGGCGTTGGGGAAACCGAAAATAAGCATACCAATGTAGCAAAGTACCCCCAAAATAATTGCTTCGGTTAACTGGCCGCCAATAAAACGTGTAAAGGAAAAATATGTTTGCGCACAAATGTGGTGAATAACGTTTGCACATTTTTCGGGGAAGAAGGAATTAATAACACGCTTCATAAATGCGCCGATTTTTTCCTTTTGTGCTAAAATGTAAGCCGAAACGATAATACCGAAAAGTATATCAGACAAAACACCGAAAACCGAACCTGTGATGCTAATAGCTCCGTCAACAATATTGCTGCTGTATTTTGGCAACCAACCGGTGATTGTTTTCATAAACGAATCAACGTTAATTTCGGGAATATCATCGGTAGGTATGTTAAATTCAGTAAGGGTTTTAACAAGCCATTCGCGGCTGTCGACAATAAATGCAGGTAGCTTATCAATAATATAAGCAATGGTTTCGCTTATATCGGGTATAATTACAAGTACGATAAGTGCCAAAAGACCTATGGCTAAAGCATAAGTAAGTATAAGACACAACGGTCGTTGAAGCTTATTTATAATTTTGTGTTTTGACTTTCGCATAAAGCCAAAAATACGAGTTTCAAACCCTGTTAAAAATACGTTTAGCACAAAAGCAATGCAAAGCGCAATAATTATGGGGGTTATAAAGCCCATAAGCTTGCCTAAAAAGCCAAGCACACCCATAAAGTTGAAAACAAGGGCGAAAATTATCGCCGAGCAAAGCACGATAAGTAGAATTTTTTGAACGTTTTTTGAATTAAGTCCCAATTTTAATCACCATTTTTAGTATAAGGTTTATTGCGTGTCGAAAATAAGAAAATTTTGCCACAAAATTATTATACTTTATTTTTTTGCTTTAGTAAATATTTTTTTAAA
This sequence comes from Acutalibacteraceae bacterium, assembly GCA_045632165.1. Classification (GTDB taxonomy): domain Bacteria; phylum Bacillota; class Clostridia; order Oscillospirales; family Acutalibacteraceae; genus UBA737. Next base: position 8,492 of record JAZQWD010000025.1, read on the forward strand.
AAAAGTTATCAAACTATATTATAAAAATCGAACCCTGCAGTAACAATACCGCAGGGTTAACCATATTTATTCAGTTTTTTCTTTATAAATAAGCATTGCTAAAAGTACCGAACACATACCCGAGACAAGCTTTGCAACTATCATAGGGGTTACGTATTTTGGTTCGAATGCCATTGTAAGTGCAAGGTGACCGCCAAAGGTAAAAGCGGCTGAAACCGCAAAAGCGGCATTGAGCACAACGCCTTTTTTATTCATTTTTTCCATAAGACCAATGGTAGGTGCGTTGGTCACCATAGTTGAAAGTAAGCATACTGCCGAGGTGCCGTCAATTCCAATTTTTTCGCCCAATTTGTTGAGTGGCTTGTTTAAAAGCTTTGAAACAACAAACATAAAGGGTAAAGCACCGCAAAGGGTAACTGATGCGTTAACACAAATAAATGCGGCATTTTCAAGTGTATCAAAATGCTGATTAATTTTAATTTTGGTTAGGAAGGTAAATATTGCAAAAGCTAATCCGACAATGGCGGCGGTGCGCATAAAAACACCGAATATTGAAAAGATTTTTATGCATATATTTGATGCAAAAATAAGACCGAAAACAATAATAACCGAAAGAATTATTAGGGGTAAAAGGTTTATAAGTGTTTCCAAAACACTTAAATCGCACATAAGACCTGCAATAAAGCTACCGATAGGGATGGTTACGATACCGCAAAGAATACCGAAGAAAAGCTCTTTGTGTTGTTCTTTTTTAACAATACCGATAGAGAAAGGAATAGTAAAGGAAATTACGCAACCCATCATGGAAGAAACTACAAATGCGTTATAATTGCCTATGGCTTCATTTTTGCAAATTCCCTGTGCTAGTGTCATACCACCCATATCGTTTGCAAAAAGTGATGCGGGGATAATTGACGGGTCAATACTAAAAATGCTATAAAACCACTCGAAAAACGAGGTGAGCCATACGCCGACAGCGGGTGCTAACACAAGCATACCTATCATCGAAAGCACCATAGGGGTAAATAATTCAAAACCGCGCTGAAATTCTTTACCAAGACCTAATTTGTCGCCGAAAATTTTATCTATTGCGCCTAACATTGCGAAAATAAGCACAACTATCGTTATAACGTTCATATATTAACCTCTTTAAATCCTTTGTTTGTAAGTATCCAAATTGTTTTAAAGCCGGCGCTTTCTAAAAGATTGCGTGATTCTTTAAAATGACAGTCCAAAAAGTTTTTATCGTGGCAGTCGGAGGTAATAACCGCACCAAAGCCACATTCTTTGAATTCCTTTAAAAATTCAATTTGGGGATAGGGGATAGAGCGATAACCGCGTGAAATAGCACCTGTATTAACCTCAAAAAGCGGGATTTTGCCCTTTAAAGCATGGATAGCTTCATAACCTGCATTCAAATATTCCTTTGAAGAGGTATCAACAAAACGACCTGCTTCATTGTTTTTAACAGCTAAATCAAAATGACCGATTATATCAAAATTATGTTTTTCGGGAAGGGTTATAACTGTTTCAAAATATTTTTTTGCAAAAGCTAAACCATCACCGCCGAAATTATCATTAACATAATCGAGTGTTTGCTGGAGGTTGCGGTCAAAGCCCAAAATTTCGTCACCAAATTTAAGATAATGTACCGAACCAATCATATAATCAAGGCCGTCAACAGGAACTTCAGAAAAAAGTTCATATTCTAAACCGCAAAAAATATCAATCATATCTTGGTATTTTTCTTTAAGTATATTAATTTCGTTAATATAAGCAGGCATTTTTTCAATGGTTAGTTGGTTGGAAAAGTTGCTGAAGTGCATATAACTGTGTTCTGAAAAGCCGATAGAAGAAAAACCGCGGTTTATGGCTTCAAGTACCAATTCTTCGGGTGTGTCTTTACCGTCGGCGTAGGTTGTATGTGTATGTAAATTTTGTTTATAAATCATAAAATACGCCCCCATTAAATTTACGTGGTAATTATAGCACCATAAAAAGATTTATTCAATTTGTGTTTTATATAAAAATCCAATAGCTTTAATGGGGTAATTTTGTAAATAATGTGTTTTTTGTGGTAAATTAAAAAATTAATCACAAAAAGCCACTGTAAAAGTACCTTTACAGTGGCAGGGTAGTGTAAGAGCTTTTGTTATTGTAAAGCTTTTTGTTCTTCTATTATTCTTTCATAATCCGTTAAAAGTGCTTTAATGCTGTCATCCCAAGTAACGTAAAGCTCGTTTTGGGCGTTTACGCTTACATTTTGGTATAGGTCTTGGTTTTCGAAAATGCTTATTATTTTTTGCGCATATTTCACGTAATCATTATCGGTCATAAATGCGTTTCGGTCTTCAATACATGAGCTGGCGGTTTTTGCTTCTCTAATAAAAAGTGTGGGAAGCGCTTGGCTTGACGCTTCAATTTGAACCAAAGAATTTGCATCATAAAGAGAAGGAAACAGGAATAAATCACTTGCAGCATAAAGCTTTTCAAGTTCGTGTCTGTTGCGTACCTCACCGACAAGAACGACTGAATCTTCTAAATGATGCTCACGTATTAATTTATTAAGGGCATCCGTATCAGAACCGTCGCCTACAAAAAGCATTTTAAATGCAAAACCTTGTTCTTTTAAATGTGATAAAGCTTTAATAATAAACGGTATATTTTTAATAAAGTTTATTCTGCCAACAAACAAAAATAGCTTTTCGTTATCTAAAACTCCAAATTTTTGTCTAACTTCTTCTCTTGCCAAAGCTTTATCTTTAACAGGCAAAAGGTCACACGCGTTATTTTTAACTTTATTTTTGGCTTTTAGCTTATATTCGTCAATGTAAAGACGGCGCATACCTTCGTTAACAGCCCAACACTCGTTACAATTATTAAACACCTTCATTTGAAACGCTAAAACTAAATCGGTTAACCAGTTAAGTTTAATATATTTTTTTAAATCCTGCTTATATTGTGAATGAAGTGTTGCAACAACGGGAATATTTTTGCGTTTGGCAATATTTACAGCCATCGAGCCAACCGTAAACGGAGAATGAATATGTACAATGTCAAATTGTTCTTGCTTTAAGTATTTTTTAAACTTATTATCAAGCATTGGTATAGGGGCAACGTAATCTAAAAAGAAGGGCTTAAACGATTTACAGCGCACAACCTTGTAATTATAGTTGTCCTGAAAACGTTTATCAACCATTGGACAAAAAACAGTTACATCAGCGTATTTTTGCAGTTTTTTGGCATAGTTATCCACAACCATTACTACACCGTCTATCATTGGGAAATAGGTATCAATAACCATTGCAATTTTTAATCTTTTATCCATTTCATACACCTTATAAATATGTTTTTCGAGTGTATTTTATCATATTTTGTCGTGAAATACAATATAATGCTTTTAAGGTTCAAGTTCTGCCACTATGATATAAAAAGAAAAAGCAGTTATAACCGAAAGGTTATAACTGCTTTTTGGTGCGGTTGTTCATAACCAACCTGCGGGGAGGTACAGGCAACATAGTATTTTCTAATCAAACTGTCATATTGCATAAATTGTAAAAATATGTTAAAATGTTTAATAAGAGTAAATGAATATTTTACATTTAGATATATTTTGTATACCTATAATAAAATATTGAAAAAATGAGGTGAAAACATGGCTCAGACAATTTTATATTATCCTAATATAAATATTCCAGACGGTGCTTGGTTAAGAAATGCTATTTTATATTGGGATGAGGTATCTTCAATTGTCCCCTATGAAAACTATCTGGATTTTTCCCCGGAATTATTGTACTTACAGGAATTAGGGGTATATAAAGCTGTTTATCCTCAAGAATTATTCTTTTCTGAATTCGCAGAAGATTTTTGCGGTACTATTGTAAAAAGAATTTCTGCTTACGATCGGTCAAGGGCAAGAAATATCAAAAATAGCCGAGTAAAGGTACACAAAAACAAAATATATGCGCCAGCTTTGCATGAGCTGATTCATTATAGAAAATTACCGCCACAACTATTAGATTATTTCGGAGATAAAAGACTCATAAACGATTATAATACAGATGGCTGGATGGAGATAGATAGTAAAATAGCACAAATATATATGAGAACACTTGCAGAGTATTCAATAAAATGCTCTGGCAAAGACATTGTATTAGGTACAGATACGTCTACCCATAGCAGGGAAATCTATAGTCTTTCTCGCAATCGTGTAGATCTACAAGCGCAGTGTTGCAAAATCAATATTGAAAATTGTTTACCCCAACCTTCTATGGATGTAAGCTTTGAAGAAATCCTAGAGTTCAAAAGCAGAAGAAAAGATGAACTTGATGCATTTAGAACTAAAATCAGAGAGTTGGAAACAAAAATATATAATGCTGATAGTCCGGAGTTAATACGGCACTATGAAACACAATTCATAGAAGGATGGCAACAGTGCTCTCAGGATCTTTATAAGGCGCTTAAAGACTCGAGAATTACATTTTTCTTAAGCAGTTTGGTCAGCTTGGTTGGAATACCTTTTGTTGGACAGCAACTATCAGCATATATTGGTCAAGATGTCACCTCCGCAATCCAAACGGGATCACAATTACTTAATATTGTAATCGGTTACTACGATTACAAAAATAAGATCAGCCCTGCAAAATCAGACGGTGGATTTAGTTATATTATTAAGGCTAGTAAAGATGGCATAATTCATATGTAAACAAAAAGCTAGTAATAGACGAAAAGTCCATTATTTTGTACAAGTGAGAGAGTATTATAAATATACTCTAAAATATATTTAAAGGGAATGATAAGAATGATTTGTGAAAAATGTGGTAGAACGTATAATGATTTTAGGGCTGTGTGCCTTTGTGGAAATTCATTGATTCCCGGTTTTGAAAACCCTAAAAACGATACTGAAAATGGCATCACCTCTAAATTTATTGTAACCCCTTATAAAGACGGCGTCGAGATAACTTCATATAGTTCGTTTGAAAAAGTCGATTCATTAAACATACCATCTTTCATAAACGGGCTTCCTGTAAGGAAAATTGGCGAGTCCGCTTTTATGGATACTGAATTTGTATATGTAACCATTCCTAGTAGTGTTTTTGAAATTGGAAAAAATGCTTTTCACTCGTGTGAGAAGTTAAAAAAAGTTGTTTTTTCTGAAGGATTATTAAAACTTGGTGGCGGATGCTTTTCTAAATGCAACCAATTAAAAGAGTTACGCTTGCCTGATTCAGTTGAATGTATTGAACATGGTTTCTTTTCATCAATTAAAGAATTTATATGTCCAAAAAATTTGAAAAAAATCCCAAGTTTTTTTTGCTATGGAGATATTGTGCTAAAGAAAATTGTGTTTAATGAGGGACTAGAAGAAATCGAAGCATTTGCTTTCAATGGATCGTCAGTTAATAACATAATTATACCCAAAAGCGTAAAAAGAATCGGAATAGGAGCTTTTGACAAAGTCACAATTGCATTTATGGGACAAGAAACGGAAATAGAATGGGATAGAAATTTAGATGTTGACCATCCTTCTGTCAATATAGAGTCAACAATTTACTGTCTTGATGGAAGTAAAGTTTTGGCTTTTTGTCGTAAAAATAAATTTAACGCCTTTCCTCTTTCTGATTATGGCAAAAAAAATGAGAAAAACGAAAGTAAAACATTAACAAAAAGCATTTCTAAAAGAAGTGAAGCACAAAAACCAAGCCAGCATAAAAAGAAAACTAACAATTCTGATAAAAAACAAATCATTTTAAATGAAACCGTAATACCATATGAAGATAGATACTCAAAAAGGTCAAGATTATTACTTGTTGATAAAAAATACAAGGAATATAGTTTAAAAGAACCCGAAAAAGAAAAATATAAATATTTATGGCCTATTGAAAATATAAATAACGGAACTGCTTATAAAGTTTGCGGAATAGAAAAAAATAAGGTTTATCTTATTTTCGATAAAGAAAGGATTGTAACGCTTTCTTCATTTGAAAAGTTAGAAGAACATATCGAAAAAATAACAAGTGATTACATAATCAACCGAAACGCATATGTTGAAAAAATAATTTCTTTGGGTGAACAATTAAGAACTCAAGAAGCTGGTTTGATTGCACAGAACTTGGCGGAAACATTGCCATTAGAGTTGTTGTTGGATCATGAAAGTTTGTCTCAGTTTGACAATATAATTGTTTCTATGATAGGAGAGATTGACTATCATATAAATGATGTTTTCTTTTTATCAACTGAGCTTTATCGCAATACATATTTATCGAAGTTTAAAAGCAAAACACAGCAAAATGAAATAAAAAAATATCAGTTTGAACATAAAAAAATATGGCAGTGGAAATACAATGAACTTTTCGATAATATACATATAGTTAGCAAGGCCGATAACGATGTTGATTCTTTATATTCTAATTATTTTGCAAAATATTTAGATTACATTCGCCAGTATTATAGTTCAAACATAGAAGGCATTTCGAAAGAATTTAGCAAAACTAAATATCCCACGAAATACAAAGACAAAAAAATAATAAGTATTTATATTGCATATTATATCTTGAAAAGTGCTATTTTTGAGATTGCAAAAAAGGAATATGATACTATTATAGTAGAAAATTGTGGCTCTACTATTCGAAAATATTCGACAATTTTAAAAGATAAATTTGAAGGAGGATTCATAAACACAAGAACTAAAGGAGCATTTGTTTTAGCATTAATGAAAAATGGTGTTTTTGATTCGGACGATTATATTGAAAATTATAACAAGTTTGAAGCGGAATTCAGTAAATTACAGCAAAAAAATGATATCGAAAAATTCAGAGAAAAATTTGCTTCAAAAGGTGTTTTGAAAACATACACTCTCAAGGATATTGATTTAATGACAGGGATTGAGTTTGAAAACTTCTTATGTGATCTTTTTCAAAAGATGGGATATCATACTTTATCTACTAAGGCGAGTGGCGATCAAGGTATAGATGTTATTGCTGAAAAAGATTCTATAAAAATTGGCATACAAGCAAAATGCTATACAGGAACCGTCGGGAATTCGGCTATACAGGAAGCTGTTGCAGGGAAAACCTATTATTCCTGTGATAAGGTAATGGTCATAACAAATAGTCGATTCACTAAAGCGGCAATGGACCTAGCAAAATCTAATAATGTCATTCTATGGGATAGGGATACGCTAAAAGAAAACCTTTAATAATATTTTTTAGTAATATTGTATATACTTAGTTCGTTATATAGTAAAGGATATCAAAACCGCCATACAACATTTTTAGATGTTGTATGGCGGTTTAATATATATTCCCACCGACATCTTTCGTGAAAATGTCATAGTGGGTTACGCACTTTGAAAAAAGTATGTAATAAAAAAGAGTAGGGATAACACCACTCGAAAATGATAATAAAAAACGAGTGCTCATTTCCAACATTCAAGTTGGTTATGAACACTCGATATGGTCTGAGTGACAGGACTTGAACCTGCGGCCTCTACCACCCCAAGGTAGCGCGCTACCAATCTGCGCCACACCCAGATTTTTCATTTTGCGCGGTTTTTCGCGCAAATAGTATTATAACATATTTTTTTGATTTGTCAATAGAAAAATAACGGGTTGCGCTAATTTTTTTAAATTAGCGCAGCCCACAATTATTTAATCTAAAGAAATTAGTCAGCAAAGCCGGATTCTACTAAAGCAACAAGACCTTCAAGAGCTTCCTTTTCATCAGAACCGTCAACAATGATCTTGATAGTAGTGCCGCCAACAATACCGAGAGAAAGAACGCCTAAAAGACTTTTAGCGTTTACTTTTCTATCGTCCTTTTCAACCCAGATAGATGATTTGAATTCGTTTGCCTTCTGGATGAAGAAGGTTGCGGGACGAGCGTGTAAGCCAACCTGATTTTGAATAACAACGTCTTTAACGCACATTATAAATTCTCCTTATAGGTAAAATGTTTTTTGATCTATACTGGTATTATACCACAATTAATGCAATAGTCAATTATTTGTGAATAAGTTCTAATATTTATCCAACAAACGAAAAACTGGTAAGTTTGTTTTTGTGCAAAATAACAACATTATTTTGCATTTTCAGCGTGTTTTTTCAAAAGTTTTTTGTCTTTTTCTGAAAGTTCTTCGTATTTTAACATATCGGGGCGTTTTTCCATCGTAGCAATTAACGATTCAGCGCGGCGCCAATCGTTAATTTTTGCGTGGTTGCCCGAAAGCAAAACCTCTGGCACTTCCTTTTCGTGCCATACCGCAGGGCGAGTATATTGGGGGAATTCCAAAAGCCCGTCAAAATGGCTTTCTTCCTCAAAGCAAATGTCTTCAGACAAAACACCCGGTAGCATACGGCAAACGGCATCAGCCACTGCTAAAGCAGGAAGTTCACCGCCTGTAAGCACGAAGTCACCAATCGAAATTTCTTCATCGACAATTTCGTCAATAACACGTTGGTCAATGCCTTCATAATGGCCGCAAAGAAGCACTAAACGGTCAAGCTTTGAAAATTCAATGGCTTTTTGTTGGTTAAAGGTTGTACCCTTAGGGGATAGATAAACCAAATGGGGCTTGGCTTCACCTTCGTTATAAAGCGATTTATAACAATCATAAATCGGGTTTGCCGCCATTATCATACCCATACCGCCACCGTAAGGTGTATCATCAACCTTATTGTGTTTATTGCCTGCAAAGTCGCGAATATTGGTACAAACAATCTCAACCTTACCCGCACTTTGCGCACGACCGATAATACTCTCATTCATAACGGCGTTACACATATCTGGGAAAAGGGTTAAAATATCAATCCTCATCATCAAAAATTCCTTTCAATGGGCGGATAATAACCTTATCGTTTTCGGTATCAACCTTTACAATAACAGGGGGAATAGCGGGCACAAGATATTCTTTGCCGTCTTTTAAAATATGCCAAACGTCGTTAGCACCTGTTTCCGAAACCTCGGTAATAACACCAAGAGCTTCGTTTGTATCGGCATCAAATACATTACAGCCGATAAGGTCAGCAATAAAATAATGTCCCTTGGGAAGTTTAATGTCGTTGCGGTCAATATAAAGCACTGTGCCGCGGTATTTTTCAACCTCTTCAATAGTGTTAATACCTTTAAATGCAACAATGCAAACATTACCGTGGGCTTGCGCACGTATAATTTCAAGCTTGTTTTCGCCGTTTTTGTCGGTATAAACGCGCTTGAATTTTGAAAGAAAATCCTGTGAATCGGCCCACAACTGCACACGTGCCATACCTTTAACACCATGTGTGCCGACAACTTTACCTGTTTCAAGATATCTGTTTTTCATTTTTTCACCTATATAAATACCCCCAACAACGTGGGGGTAGTAGTACGCGTTAAGTGCTAACGCGGGTTAGCACCTTAGTCGATTTCAACCGCAATGTTCATATCGGCTTTGTTAGCAGCGGCGCGCATTACTGTACGGATAGCTTTAGCAATTCTGCCTTGCTTACCGATAACGCGACCCATATCGCCTTCAGCTACCGATAAATGAAGCACGGTAACACCGTTTTCATTGGGTTCGTCAACTGTTACTTTTACCTCATCGGGATTTTGAACCAAGCCCGATGCGATAGAAACTAATAACTCTTCCATAAATTACCTCACATAAAGTTTACAAATTAAAGAACGCCGTTCTTCTTAAGTAATGCCTTTACGGTATCGGTAGGTTGAGCACCGTTAGCAATCCATTTCTTTGCCTTATCGCTGTCAATGTTTACTGCTGCGGGATTCTTAGTGGGGTCATAGGTACCGATTTCTTCGATGAAACGACCGTCACGGGGGAATCTTGAATCAGCAACAACAACGCGGTAGAAAGGAGCACGCTTAGCACCCATACGACGAAGTCTGATTTTTACTGCCATTTAAATACACCTCCATAATGTAATAATCATAAATATTTAAAAGATTTCTCTTAAAAACCGAAAGGTCCTCCGGGTGGCATACCTTTCATACCACCCAAGCCACGCATAAGCTTGTTTTTACCGCCCTTGTTGTTCATTTGCTTGAACATCTTTTTCATTTGTTCGTACTGTTTTATAAGGCGGTTAACATCCTCAACCTTAACGCCTGCACCTGCGGCAATACGTTTGCGGCGGGAAGCGTTTAATATATCGGGCTTTGCGCGTTCTTTTTTGGTCATTGAAGTGATAATCGCTTCAATTCTTAAAAGTTGGCGGTCGTCAATATCAACGTCGCGAAGCTGACGCTCCATACCGGGAATCATCGACATAACGCTTTTAAGTGAGCCCATTTTTTTGATTTGTTGGAACTGATCCAATAAATCGTTCATATCAAATTTATTTTCAGCCAAGCGTTTTGCAGTTTCTTCCGCCTTAGCTTCGTCAATTTCGTTTTCAACCTTTTCAATAAGGGATAAAACGTCACCCATACCCAAAATACGGGAAGCCATACGGTCGGGGTGGAATTCTTGAAGCTGGTCAAGCTTTTCACCTACACCCGCAAACATAATTGGCTTGCCTGTAACTGCCTTAACCGAAAGCGCCGCACCGCCACGGGTGTCACCGTCAAGCTTGGTTAAGATAACACCGTCGATTTCTAATAAATCGTTAAATGCTTTAGCGATGTTAACGGCATCTTGACCGACCATCGAGTCGATAACCAAAAGAATATTATGAACCTCAATTGCTTCGGTGATGTTTTTAAGCTCAGCCATTAGTTCTTCATCAATGTGAAGACGACCGGCGGTGTCGAGAATCATAAAATCGTGTCCGTGGTCACGGGCAAAATTCAAGGCTTCTTTAACGGTTTTAACAGGGGACTGTGTGCCTGCCTCATAAACGGGGGCATTAACTGCCTCACCTACAACCTTTAACTGCTGAATAGCGGCAGGGCGATAAATGTCACAAGCGACAAGCATAGGTCTATGACCTTGTGCCCTTAAATGTTTAGCAAGCTTAGCCGAGTGGGTGGTTTTACCTGAACCCTGTAAACCGCACATCATAATAACGGTAGGAAGCTTGTTAGAAATTTTAAGACGGGCTTGTTCACTACCCATTAAAGCGGTTAATTCGTCGCGAACGATTTTAATAACCATTTGAGGCGCAGTAAGCGATTCCATAACATTTGCGCCGATACATTTTTCGGTAACGGTGTTGGTGAAATCTTTAGCAACCTTATAGTTAACGTCAGCTTCAAGTAAAGCAAGACGTACTTCTCGCATCGCGGTTTTAACGTCGCTCTCGCTTAACTTACCTTTAGAGCGTAGGCGCTTAAACACGCCGGCTAATTTATCTGATAAACTGTCAAAAGCCATAACTACACTCCTTACAAATCGTTGATAATTTTTTTAATTTCGGTGAAATTTTCATCATTTTGTGAAAGTTCTTTAAGTTTTAAGAATTTTTCACAGTATTGACATTTTTCTTCCCATTCGAGTAGCTTCGCTTCAGCGCGTTTAATCTGGTCGTGCGCGCCTTGGCGGGTGATACCCTCGTTTTCGGCAATTTCCGACAAGGATAAATCATCATTATAATAATATTCCAAAAATGCCTTGGGTTTTTCGCCCAAAAAGTCACCGTATACGTCGAGAAGGGCGGAAATATATAAATTTTTAGACATAATACACCCCACAATTTCTCAACTTTAACGAGTATAACATAAAACTTACCCGCTGTCAAGTTTTTTTCTTTACAGGTGGAAAATATTTTCTGATGTTATAAAATTAGGGTTTATCGCTCGATTAAATTGGAGGCACATTGTAGGGACAGGCCTCCCGGACTGTCCGCGAATATAGTAGAATTGTGACGGGCAGTCGAGGACGCCTGCCCCTACGCGTGGTGTAAATGTAAATTTATCTCCCCGATAAACTATAATTTGAAAA